>QWQY01000162.1 GCA_003670675.1 Chloroflexota bacterium | reverse complement strand
GCGGTGCGAACTTCGCTATTGCTGAGACAGGGAGTGTCTGTGTCGTCGAGTCCGAAGGCAATGGACGTATGTGTCTAACGTTGCCGGATGTCCTCATCACGGTCATGGGTATCGAAAAAATCCTACCGCGATGGGAAGATCTGGGTGTCTTTATGCAACTGCTGCCGCGCTCTTCGACGGGTGAGCGGATGAACCCATACACGTCGATCTGGACGGGCGTGCATCCCGGTGATGGGCCGCAGGAGTTCCACATCGTTCTCTTGGATAACGGGCGGACGCAGGTGTTGGGTGATAGTGTGGGTCGCCAGACGTTGCACTGCATCCGTTGTAGCGCGTGTATCAACATCTGTCCCGTCTATGAACGGACAGGCGGGCATGCATATGGGTCGGTGTATCCCGGCCCGATTGGGGCGATTTTGACGCCGCAATTGGTGGGTACCGAACACACGTCGTCGCTGCCGTATGCGTCGTCGTTGTGCGGTGCGTGCTATGACGTGTGCCCAGTCAAGATCAACATACCTGAGGTGCTGGTCCATCTGCGCGGCCGAGTCGTGCGCGAGCAGCACACACACGTGTCGGGGTGGTTGGATCCTGAGTCCATCGGGATGGCTGGGCTGGCGCAGGTATTCGGCAATCGTGTGACGTACGAAGCGGCACAGGCAATGGGCAAGCTGGCCCAATGGCCGTTTGTGCACGAAGGGTACATCGAAAATGGTCCGGGGCCGTTGGGTGCATGGACGGCGATGCGGGATTTGCAGGCAATACCGGATCAGACGTTCCGACAATGGTGGCGCGAAAGGAACAGACATGACGACAACGCGTAATCAGGTTTTGTCGGACATACAGGCAGCAACAGTGCGCGGACAACGGCCCGGGTACGTATCCCATTCGTTTGCGACCGACCGTACGCCTGATGCAGATGTGAGTCCAGCGGCGCTGGTGCACATGTTTGCCGAGCGTGTGAGCGAGTACAAGGCGTGGGTCGGGTATAGCACGACGGATGGGATGTCTGCGGCTATTGCTACGCGACTAGCGATGTACGGGACGCGCTATGTGGTGCCGGCTGATTTTCCGGCAGACATCTTGCAACAGATCCCTTGTATCCGTGATGAGCAGCTCAGCCATGCAGACATCGCTGCGACCGATGGCGTGGTGAGTTTGTCGGCATTGGGGATCGCGCAGACAGGCACGATTGTGCTCGATGCTGGGGTTGGGCAAGGGCGCAGAGCGTTGACGCTGCTGCCTGATTATCATCTGTGTGTGGTGTATGCTGCATCGATTGTGCTGACTGTGCCCGAGGCGTTTGCGCGCTTACGTCCGTCGATTGTTGAACGGCGAGCGCCATTGACATTCATTTCGGGACCGTCGGCGACGTCCGATATCGAGTTGAATCGCGTCGAGGGGGTGCACGGCCCACGGCGCCTCGAAGTCATCATCGTGGACGCACCAGGGCGCTGAGCGGCAGTTGTTGGAGTTGGTGGCGGGCTGCATACGCAGCCCGCTTTTCTATGGCGTAATGGTGATTGTGCCCGTCATTTGTGGGTGGTTGGGGCCACAGTACGAGGTGCATTTGAGGTTGTAGATACCGGGTGTGTTGAATGTGATGGTGTGTGTGCTGATTTTGCCTGCAATGACAGGGATGACGGGTTCGGTGCCGATTTTGAAGGAGTGCATCACATCCATGCTGGTAGCGATGAGGGTTACGGTCGAACCAGCGGGGAGGGTAAACGCAAATGGTTGATTGCGTTGTTGACCTGCATCAAATACCCATTCTTTGGCGATAAAGCGCAGGATGTAGGTTGTGTCGCCGGTTTTGAAGAGGCCGCGATCGCGGAACTCTGTCTTGTTGAGGCGCAATGGATCGATGGTACCGGCGGCGATCGGTGCCTGGACGAACTGTATGGCAAGGAAAGCCGCAGACACCGTGAGGGACAATCCTCCGACGATGGCTGCGGCTATTTTCCAGAGGGCGATGGGGCGTCGCATCGGACTAAAAGAAAATCTTCGCGATACCGAGGATGCCTTGCTTCCAGGGTACACGGTGCGAGACGCCGCTAGCATTGGCGAACGCCGACAGATTGTCGACATACCAGTGGTAATTTCGAATCAATGCTTGTTTGTTCGAAAACTGCGGCGCATAGCCCAGTTTGTTCTGCGCCTTGTCGATCGACACAAATGAATCAGTGACGGCAGTCTCGTAGACCCACTTGTAGAGCGGTGAAAGTTTGAGGAGCTCAAGGAAGCGCAACGTCCAGATGACGGGGGCTGCCGGCAGGGGGACGATTTTTTTGCCGAAGCCCGCAACATCCAGCACTGCCTGGTAGTCCTCGCGCATGGTGGTGAACTCTTTTGCGCCGACATTGAAGGTGTCGTTGACGACGGCATCTTCGCCGGTGGCGCAGAGGTATATCGCCTGACACAGATCTTCGACATCGAGGAACTGGTAGCGGTTGTTGCCGCTGCCGATCATGGGGAACCCGTGGCCGTCTTTTGCCCAGTCATACAGCAGCGCAAAGACGCCCAACCGCTCAGGTCCGACAAACGACTTTGGTCGCAGAATGGGAACAACCATTCCGGTGGCACGGAAGTCGACACAAATCTGTTCTGCGGCGACTTTGGCTTCGCCATATGGGCCCACGCCGACCAGTGTGTCGTCTTCGAAGAGTGGGTGGTGATCGGGGATCCCATACACCGCAGTGGACGAGATGTGGATGACGCGACCGATCCCCCGCTTCTGGGCGGCAGTCAGCACGTTACGGGTGCCGTCGAGGTCGGTGGTGCGGATGTCTTTTTCGGAGTAGAGCGGCAACGCTGCGGCGGTATGGACGACGAGGTCGCAGCCTTCCATCGCGGCATAGAGGGCCTCTTGGTTGCGGATGTCTCCGGTGACTTCGGTGATCTGGTTGCGTTCAGGGTAATCGAACGACGCGATGTCATAGCTGACAACGCTGTGACCGCGGCTCAGCAGGTAGCGTACGAGGTTTATGCCCAGAAATCCGGCACCACCGGTGATGAGGATGCGAGTTGGTTGCATGGCGTGCTCCTTGCGCGACGGCAGCTGCCGTGCGGGTTAGTCGGCTGCGTATTCGTGTAAGCGCTGGGTCAGGCGCGCGATCTGTGCTTCGAGGTTGGTCAAAAAGTCGCGTTCCTTCTGCACCACCGCAGCCGGTGCTTTGCCGGTGAACGATTCGTCTCCAAGGCGCGTGCGTTTGCGTTCGGCATCGGCGACCGCGGACTCGAGGTCTTTGGTCAGGCGCTGACGTTCTGCATCGAGGTCGATCAATCCAGCCAACGGGATAAAGACTTCGATGTCGCCGATGACCAGCGTCGCTGCTGCTTTGGGGCGCGCCGGGATGCTGTCGACAATCGACAACTCGTCATTGTTGAGGCGAGCCATGCGTGCGAGCAACAACCGTTGTTCGTCGAGTTGGGCGGCATTCGCGCTGACAATCGTGGCAGCGACGAACTTGGCGGGTTCGACTTTGTACTCCGAGCGCACGTTGCGGATGCCGATGACGATTTCGCGCAGGGTCGAAATAATCTGTTCGGCCTGGATATCACGCAGTGACGCATCGGGCTGTGGATAGGCTGCCACCATCAGAGAGTCTGCTTGGGTGTCTTGGTCGACGCGGCCCGTCAGGTATTGCCAGGCTTCTTCGGTGACGAAGGGCATGAAGGGGTGCAATAAGCGCAGTGAGCCTTCGAGGACGGTGAAGAGCACCTCGCGGGTCAACAGTTGGCGTCTTTCGTCGCCGTCGAGCTGTCCCTTGGCGATTTCGACGTACCAGTCTGCGAATTCGTTCCAAATGAAGTCTTGGATCTGCCGGCCGGCCTCGCCGTAGTTGTAGCCGGTCATCAGGCGATCGACATCGGCGACGACCTGTTGGTAGCGCGACATGATCCAGCGATCGGCGACGGTGTACGGGTAGTTCAACAGGCAGCTGCCGGTCACAATGTGGGTGCTGTTGGGCTTCCAGTCGCCGAATCGGCCGAGCACGAAGCGGGTGATGTTCCACAGTTTGTTGGCGAAGTTGCGGCCCGATTCGATGCGCTCGGGGTTGAGGTTCAAATCTTGGCCGGGCGAGCTACTGGTCGCCAGGGTGAAGCGCAGGGCGTCGGTCCCGAACTGCGACATGATGTCGAGTGGGTTGACCACGTTGCCATACGTTTTGGACATTTTGCGGCCGTCTTTGTCGCGTACCAGACCATGCAGATAGATGGTGTGGAACGGCGCCTTGCCGGTCAGGTAGCAACCCAGCATCATCATGCGGGCGACCCAAAAGAACAAAATGTCGTACCCGGTTTCCATCACCTGGGTGGGGTAGAAGCGTTGGAAGTCTGGTGTGTTATCGGGCCAACCGAGGGTCGAGAATGGCCACAACCCACTCGAGAACCACGTGTCGAGCACGTCGGGGTCTTGGGTGATGCCAGGACCGGTTGGATCGGGTTCGTCCGGACCAGGGACTATCATCTCGCCATTCGGACCATACCAGACCGGGATGCGGTGACCCCACCAGAGCTGGCGCGAGATACACCAGTCTTGGATGTTGTCGAGCCAGTTGTCATAGACGCGGCCGAAGTTTTCGGGGATGATTTTGGTCTCGCCGCTCTTGACCGCAGCCAGCGCCATGTCGGCCAATGGCTGCATTTTGACGAACCATTGTTCGGACAACAGTGGCTCGATGACCTCGCCGCCACGCTGGCTGATACCCACCGACATGCGATGGGGCAGGGTTGCCACGAGGAGCTGCTCTTTTTCGAGGTCGGCCAACACCGCCTTGCGGGCTGCAAAGCGTTCGGTGCCGTTGTAGGGGCCGGCCTCGCTGTTGAGCGTGGCATCGCGATTGAGGATATTAATCATCGGCAGGTTCTGACGCTGCGCGACGGCATAGTCGTTGTGGTCGTGGGCAGGTGTGATTTTGACTGCGCCGGTGCCGAAGGTAGGGTCGGCGTGCTCGTCGGCCACGATGGGGATGCGGCGATTGACCACGGGCAACACCAAGAACTGGCCGATCAAGTGGGCATACCGCTCGTCGGTCGGGTTGACTGCCACGGCGACGTCGCCCATCAATGTCTCGGGGCGAGTGGTAGCGACGGTGATGTATTGG
>QWQY01000161.1 GCA_003670675.1 Chloroflexota bacterium | reverse complement strand
GCTTATCAGTACACGATTGAGCGTACCGGTGATTGGGGCCAACGAAATGCCCATCCCGAATTGAAAGAGCCCCAACCGCAATATACGGACCCGTCGCTGCCAAACCGGGTATTGGGCGAGCCATTGATTTATGCGATCAATGTACTGCGTTATCATTCCCCAGATGTTTTTTTCTGCATTCATGGTTGGCTCCAGCAGTCCGTATCACACAGATAGTAGCACAGTTCAGTTATCTCCAAGAAGCCCCACCCCCGTCTGTGCATGCACTTCTTGATTGACCCCACGTATAATACCTGTATGAACTACACCGATACAATTGTTGCTGCGGCTACATCCGTGGGTGGCGCAGCGATTGGGGTTGTGCGCCTCAGTGGATCGCAGGCACAACCAATCTTGGCGTCAATCATGATTCCGCATCGTGCAGGACAATGGCGCTCTCGGCATGTCCGCTATGGGCATATCGTCGCGCAAGATGGCAGTCGCATCGATGAGGTGCTCGCTTACTGGATGCGGCTACCTACAACCTACACTGGCGAGGACGTCGTCGAAATTTCGTGTCATGGTGGGCGTGTGGCGGTCGAGCTCGTCATTGCCCGGTGTATCGAAGCCGGGGCGCGGCTTGCCCATCCGGGCGAATTCACCATGCGTGCGTATGCAGCTGGACGCATCGATTTGGCGCAGGCCGAAGCAGTAATGGACATCATCCAGGCACAGACACCGCAAGCACTGCGCCAGGCGCACCACCAACTCAACGGTTGGGTAGGGAGTGCCGTTGCAGAACTACGGGCTGCGTTGCTCTATGAGCTCGCCGCCGTGATTGCACGTATCGACTTCCCCGATGACGTCAGCGAAGATGCACTCAACCCGACCGCACTCCGCGCTGTTGTCGCCCGCTTGCAAACATACATCGATGGTGCGCGTGCAGGGATTTTGCTCCGTGATGGCGCACAGGTGGCGTTGCTCGGACGGCCGAATGTCGGTAAGTCGAGTTTGCTCAATGCGTTCCTGCGCACCAATCGTGCGCTGGTATCACCGGTTGCCGGTACAACCCGCGATACGCTCGAAGAAAGCGCTGACATCCATGGGATTCCTGTTCGCTTTATCGATACTGCAGGCATCCGAGCGCAGACGAGTGACGAAGTAGAACGCATGGGAATCGCGCGGAGTCGCGATGTGGCAGCCTCGGCGGACCTTGCGTTGGTGCTCGTCGATAGCGCGAGCCCCATCAATACCGAAGATGACGCGGTCCGTGCGGCGCGGGGCACTGCTCCGTCGATTCTCGTCTGCACCAAGACCGACCTCCTTGCTGACCCGCAAACGACAACCCAGATCGAACAATTTCGCCAGTCGAATGAGTTTCTTGCCGTAGTTGCTATTTCGACCAAAACGGGCACGGGTGTCGATGCGCTCCGTGAACTCATCGCACAGACGCTCCAATCGGGCGGTCCTGCCACGGATTCGCGCATCACCAACACACGTCATCGAGACGCATTGATCCGTGCACAGCAGTCGGTCGCAGATGCCATTGCAGGCATAGATGCGCACCTGTCTGCGGAGCTGCTGGCTATCGACCTGCAAGAGGCAGTAGCGGCACTCGGAGAAATAACCGGCGAAGACGCCACCGAGGCTTTGCTCGATGTGGTGTTTGCCCGCTTTTGCATCGGCAAGTAATCAACAGCAGATACCTACTGTGCTGTGCTGATTCGTACACGTGGGATACGCGACGGCCGACGCAAAAAGGCACAAGAACACCCCATCCTGCATCAGCGCAGGATGGGGTGATGTGGTTACGCGAAAAGAGAAATGGCGCGTGCTATGCGTGACAAGCTGACCTCGCGGCCGAGTGCCACCAGCATTTCGAACAATGGTGGTGCGACGTTGCGCGCCGAGACCGCAACGCGGATAGCACCAAACAGTTGGCCTGGTTTTTTGTCCATCGCCGTGCATATATCGCGCAGGGCAGCCTCGAGTGCCGCCTCGTTGCCGGTCCAGTCAGGGATAGCTGTGAGTGCCGCATGCATCGCAACCAAGGCATCTTTGGTTTCACTTGCTTCCATTTTTTTGGGGATAAGCAAGTCCATTGGCGGATTTTCGATGTCTTTGAAGAAGAAATCAAGCAACTCGGGGGCCTCGCCGAGCTCCTTGAGGCGCTCGTGCACCAGCGGCACCAACAACCGTATTTTGGTTTGTTCTGCAGGTGTCACGGGGTCCGTCACCAGTTCTGCTTTCTGCAAAAACGGCGTAATCGCAGCAGCGACGTCATCGTTTGCCATTGCACGGATATAAATACCGTTCATGTCGAGCAGTTTTGCGGGATTCCACCGCGCCGGTGACGACAAGACACGATCAATGGTGAAGCGCTCGACGACCTCGGCGCGCGTCATGATTTCGGTGTGATCGTCGAAACTCCAGCCTTGCAACGTGAGATAGTTGAACATGGCATCAGCGAGATATCCACGCTCCCAAAAGCGGTTCGCCGAGACATCGTCTTTGCGTTTGGATAACTTGCCGTGTCCATCTTGTCGCAGAATGGGGGGCAAATGGGCAAATGTCGGGCGTTGCCAGCCAAAATAATCGTACATGATGCAGTGATATGGGGTCGAAGGCACCCACTCGTCACTCCGCAGGACGTGGGTGATGTTCATCATGTGGTCGTCGACCAAGTGTGCCATGTGATAGACCGGCATACCGGTCGACTTTATCAACACGATGTCGTACAAGTCTGCATTGTTGATCCGGATGCCGTCCCCGCCACGCACCAAATCGGTGAAGAATGTTGATCCTTCGGTCGGGGTTTTAAGTCGGATAGTGTGTTGCTTGCCGGTTGCTGCGAGTTCGCGCTGTTTTGCCAACGGCCAGTCACGCTCGGGGCCACGGAAGCGGAACGCTTTGACGCCGCGTGCCTCGGCATCTGCCCGCATTTGGGTCAATTCGTCTTCGGTCGTGAATGACATGTATGCATGACCGGCCGCCAAGAGTTGCTCGATATGTGGCTTGTAAATGCCTTGTTCATGACGAACCGACTGGACATACGGACCACATGGTCCGCCGATGTCGGGACCTTCATCCCAGTTCATGCCCACCCAACGCATCGACGTCATGAGATCATCTGCTGCACCGACGACGAATCGTTTTTCGTCTGTGTCCTCGATACGCAACAAAAACTGACCGCCGTAGTGCCGGGCAAACAGCCAGTTAAAGAGGGCGGTGCGTACCCCTCCAATGTGCAAGAACCCCGTCGGGCTTGGTGCAAAACGGACCCGTACCGGGCCTTTGATATCAATCATACTGCGCGAACCTCGTACTAAACATCACATTCCAGTATACCAATGTGCCAACATCGTCTGCAACTTTATCCGTTACTTGGTAACTTCCACAATGAGTTCGACTTCTGTTGCAAACGCGAAAGGTATAACCATCCCGACTGCGCTGCGTGCATGACGACCTTCGTCACCAAAGACTTCGAGTAACAGATCGCTGCAACCGTGTATCACTGCTGGGGTGTTGTCGAAGCCCGGTGCGACGTTGACCATCCCGAGTACCTTGACAACCCGTACGACGTTGTCGAGCCCCACGAGTGAGTGCACGGCCTGCAATGCATTGAGGGTGCTCAATCGCGCTGCCTGATACCCTTGATCGACCGTCAAATCTGCCCCGATGTGTCCTTTGATTTCGTGCTCCTGGAAGCGTGACACCGCACCTGAACTGTACACAAGATTACCGACCTGAACGGCACCCATGAATCGGCCCGTGTTGAGTTCGGTCTGCTGGAGGTTGTAGCCCAGAGCGGCGAGTTTATTGACATAACTCATTGTTTTGATCCTTCTACTGTAGCGCGCAACTTGGCGCGATACTGTGCCATGTCGATGACGTCCCGGCTGATTCGTGCGTCTTCGGAGGCGAATGCGAGCAAGTGTGACTCGAGTGATTCATGGGCGGTGCTGCGTGGTGTCCCGCCATCGCGTATCGCTGCAACGAAGTTTTTCATGATCCCGGTGTCACCGCCGCCGTGACCCGCCCGGCCGTCGACTTCGTAGACTTCTGGTGTGCCACGGTGTGGGTGTATCTCGATGCGGCCGCCCTGGGCATTAAACACACCAGTCAGGGTGCCAAGCGTCCCGTCGTAGCGCATGGTCCGGTCTTCTTCGAAGCCCATCCCATGCATGGTGAGGCTGGCCGTGACGCCATTGGCAAACTCCATCGTCACCACCTGATGGTCAACCACATCGTTGTCGCAGTGATAGACACAGCGGCCATACGGGCCGTTCTGGACGGCTGCGAGCCGTGCAGCGTAGTTCGTGTCGGTACTCAACACATTAAATGGCCACACACTCGGGAGCGGTTCCCCTTTGGCGACGGTATCGCGTAGGTGGGGGAACGGCTCAAGGTCCAGGTAGATGCGTTTGGCGGACCATGCACAGGTTGATTCGACGGGGCAGCCATCCAGACAGCGTGCAGGTGCGCCGGCAGGTGCGCGGCCGCTCTGGTAGTTTGACAGGCTCCCAAACGACCCCACATGGGTGATGTTTTGGCCGAGGTTCCACACCATGATGTCGAGGTCGTGGCAACATTTGGCGAGAATCATCGGAGTCGATTCTGCTTTGCTCCGCCAGTTCCCACGCACAAAACTATGTGCCATGTGCCAATGGGCGACGTTCTCGCGGTGTGCCACGGTGATGATATCGCCGATTTTGCCGGCGCTGAGGAGTTCGTGCAAAAGAAAAAAGAAATCGGTGTAGCGGAGCACGTGACCAATCACGAGCATGCGATTGGCCGCCTCGGCAGCCATCACGAGCCGCGTGCAGTCGATGGGTGTCGTGGCCATGGGTTTTTCGAGGAGCACATGATACCCCAGGGCCAAGGCTGCCAGCGTGGGTTCGACATGCATTGCATCTTGGGTGCAGATAAGGGCTGCCTGGGCGAGTTGTCCCTGTGCAAAGAGTTCGTCATAACTCCCAAAACAACGATCGGCGGGGATGTCATGCAGGTCGGCGATTTTTGCGCGACGCACGGGATCTGGTTCGGCGACGGCAACGATGCGTGCTTCGTCGGGGTGATGTTGTGCATAGGGTGCGTACGCATCTGCACCGCGTGATCCAGCGCCAATCAGAACAAAACCTACGGGGGTCATGTACTCCTACTTTCCATCAGCCT
>QWQY01000160.1 GCA_003670675.1 Chloroflexota bacterium | reverse complement strand
GACGGAATGCTTCCGATGACTTCGTATGGTCCATATTGGTCAAAGACCTCGGGGATGCGTTCACGCGATTGCTCGTCAACGAACACATTCGTGATACCTAATTGATTCAGTGTACTGAGCGCCGTCTGTGCATCCATCTTGCGGAGCTCGGGCATGCGCACCGCACCTTCGACCGGTGGTCCAAACTGACCAAGCAGTTCAGTTGTGCAGACCGGTATCATTGCTGCATCAAACGGCAAAATCGGCGGAATGCGTTCTGCAGCGTTGGAAGCTACCTCCCAATTGAGATTGACATTGATATCGGGTTCTGACGGTGGGACAATCCACGCGACGGCATTGACTAACCGATCCGGTGGGACCGATAGTCCTTCTGTAGGGGTGCACAAACTGGTCGAGATAACCGCAGTGTCGGTAATGACCCCAGACAGCGGCAAGTCTAGGTTGATTTTGACGACAGTGACCGGTTGGAGCAAACCTGCGCACGGATCAGGGCCACCCTGGTCTGGCAACCCTGTCGGATCGGGGAGCGACGGTTCGTCACTGGGCAACGGTGCAATCGGCCCCGCTCCCATGGTGCGCGTGAACAGCTCGGTTGAACGATTGTTGAACGGCCCAGGGAGTGGGCAAATGGGTTGCTCGGTGATGCCTTTGGGGCGGGTGAACGCGATGGGCAACTCACCGTTGAAGGGCTCTGCAAGCAGGGTATTGAGGCGTTCGTTTGCGAAAATATACTCCATGATATTGCGCCAAATGATGCCGCCGCCGGTGAGACTTTCGACTTTGTCTGTCGGTTCGTTGTTGTTGTTCCCCGTCCAGACACCGATGGTGACATATGGTGTGTACCCCAATGCCCACGCATCGCGCCAGTCGTTGGACGTCCCCGTTTTGACGCCTGCTGGCCGTGACAATTTGAGTTTGCTGTTGGTGCCCCATATTGCTGCTCGGGCATTGTCGTCACTCATCATGTCGACGATGATCCCGACGAGGTCGGGTTTGACCGCAGGGATGCCAACTGGGGCTGCGAGCTGATTAATGACGGTACCTGTCGGATCGACGACTTTGAGTATCGCCTGCGGTTCGTAGTAGATCCCGTTGCTGGCTATTGTGTTGTATGCAGTGGTCAGTTCGAGGGGGGTTACTTCACCACCACCGAGTGTGAGGGCGAGGCCATAGAAGCCTTCGCCGCGCTTGAGTGATTTGATGCCGACGCGGTCGAGTAAGCCGAGCAGGTTACTGATGCCGCCGTATCGGAGTGCGTCGATGGCTGGCATGTTGAGAGAGTTTGCGAGTGCTTGGCGCATACGCAGGGGGCCATTCCACTTGCCGTTGTAGTTTTTTGGGGTGTATCGTTCTTCACCGAGTGATGGAAAAGTCTTCTCGACGTCCCACATGACGGTGGCTGGAGTCATCCCGCGTTCCATGGCTGCCAGGTAGTTGAAGGGCTTGAGTGCGGACCCCGGTTGACGCAGGTTCGTTGCTACATTGACCTGACCGTCGAGGACGTTGCCATCAAAACCTTCTGTTTGTGTTTGTTCGGTGCGGTTGTAATCGACGCTCCCGACCATCGCCAGAATTTGTCCCGTATTGGGTTGCATCACGACCACCGATGCATTGTGGATGTTGCGCTCGACGAGCTCTGCAATGCGTTCGGTGGCGATTTTCTGGGCGGTTTGTTGGAGTTCCAGGTCGATTGTGGTGTAAATCGAATACCCAAACGTCGCGAATTGCGGTCCGTATTGTTCTTCGAGCATGCGGCGCACGTAGAAGACGAAATGCGGCGCATTGATGGGTACTTCGACGCCGGCGAAACGCAGATCTTCTGAAGCAGCTGCAACGGCCGCTGCTTCGGTGATGTATCCGTTGTCTACCATTTGGCGCAACACAGCAATCTGACGCCATTTGGTCGGACTCGTATCGTCGCCCAGGTCGTAGGTGGGACTGCGCCAGCCTGCATTGAGGCTTATCCCGGGAATGGTGTTGTTGACTGCATACAGATACGGATCATAGGCAGTGGGGAGTTGTGGCATCCCGGCCAACAGCGCTGCTTGTGGCAGGGTGAGCTGTGCAGCGGTGGTTTTGAAGTATGTGTTCGAGGCAGCTTCGATGCCGTAGGCGAGGTTGCCGTAATAGATTTCGTTGACGTACAGTTCGAGAATTTCGTCTTTGGTGTATTGATTCGAAATCTCTTGGGCGAGCACTACTTCGACGACTTTGCGGCGAATGCGGCTTTCGATGTCGTTGGAGCGTTCTTGTTCGGTGAGGACCACTTGCTTGATGACTTGTTGCGAGATTGTCGAACCACCACCGACTACCTCACCTGCAGTAGCGCTGTAGAACGCCGCACGTGCGATACCGATGTAATCGACGCCTGGATTGGAGTAAAAGGTTTTGTCTTCGATGGAAATCGTCCCATTGATCAAATCCTTCGAAACATCGCCGAGCCCGACTTTAGTGCGGCGACCGGTGCCAAAGAATTCGTACAAAACTACACCATTGCGGTCAAGCAACCGACTCGTCTCGAAGGTGGTCCGGCCACGAATGATCTCGAGTCGTGGGAGGAGCTCAGCAGTAAGCGACGCGTATGCCGCATAGCCGAGAATCCCCAGGATTACAACGATGACGAGAATAGCCGAAAAGCAGCCCGCGAAAAGGCGCGAAATGAAGGTACCCCCACCCCCGTTGCCGGGAGTAGTACGGCGTATCAGTGATAATGGCAGTGGGTTGTGTGCGTCGCGGCCGTTGCGACGGCGTGGCAGGCGGTTAGGATGTTCAGGCATTTGCGTCGTACTCCGGGTAGGATGCTGTGTCGATTGTACCATGTGAGGTTTGTTGTGAGTACACCATTTGCTGGCGTATATGCCATCGTAGCGCGCATTCCGCTCGGGAAAGTTACGACCTACGGTGCCATCGCACGTGTCATCGTCGTACCACGTGGGGCTCGTGGCGTCGGTTGGGCAATGGCACATTGCCCGCAGACAATCCCCTGGTGGCGGGTTGTCTCGGCGAACGGGCGGATTACTGCACCGGATGCGATTGTCCAAGAAGAAATCCTGCGGGGTGAAGGTGTCCCCATGCGTGCAGTAGGTGTTGTGCATATGATGGATGCGTTCTGGCTTCCACTCCTCGATTAACGACACTTTCGTGCTACCATAAGCGCACAATCACCCTACGGAATGCATCATGTTCACTACGCGTACCGCCAATGCTCGTTCGTTGCGCTTTTTGGCACTGAGTCAGGCGAGTCTGTTTGCGTCAAACGGTTTGACGATACCGTTGATGGCCAACCACTTTGGCGCATTGGCAGCCGCGCCTGCCGCAGTCGGATTGCTTTTTGCTGCACAGCAGGCAGGATCGTTGGTAGCGCCGTACATTTGGGGAGCCGGATCCGACCTGCTTGGTCGTCGACGTCCCATCATCATGTTGGCGCTCGCATTGTCTGCATTGAGTTTGGTCACTGTGGCGTTCCTTCAACAATACGCCGTGTTGTTGCTTGCCCAATTCTGCATCGGCATCGCAAGCGCCGGCTTTAGCGCGGGTAACCTTGCATTGGTCGGCGACCTGATTGAGGACGATACCTCACGTGGACGCCTGTTGGGCATGTTCCGGATGACCGGTTCGCTGGCCTTTGCGCTGACCGCGGTGACCGGTGGGTTCATTGCCGACGGGTACGGATTGTGGGTACCCATCGCCATTGCGGCGCTGCTCCAAGGTCTCGGCTGCTTTGCAACCATCGGGATACGAGAGGCCACAAAACCTGCCAAAGATGGTGATTCCACACCTGCCGATCATGTCGATACCCAAACCGATCGCCGCCATGCCATGATGTTTTTTGGGGTGGTGTTTATTTGGTTTTATGGGATGGGTGCTGTTGCATGGCAGTGGCCGGGGATGATGCATGCACTCGGGTATCCCCAAAGCAGTATCAGTGCGTTGTGGGCACTGGCAGCACTCGGTGAAGTGCCTGGCCTCGCAATCGCTGGCATTTTAGCCGACCGCTGGGGGCGACGTCCGCTTTTGATGAGTGGACTGATTGGGCAAGGCCTTGTGTATGTACTGTATCGCCTCGTTGCGCCGACCTGGGGGATCGTGCCATTGCAGATGTTCCGTTCACTCAGTTTTTCGAGCTACGAGACGCCTGCATTGCTCGTCGCCACCGAGCTTGGATTGCGGCAACGCCGGGGTCGCTACGCAGGGCTCTACCACACCGTTGCCGCCCTCGGCGGCGTCGTTGGTGCAAGCGTCGGCGGATTTATCGTCGGCGCATGGGACTACACAACGTCGTTTACCATCGCAGGGGGATTGATGATTGTTGTGTCGCTTACCATTGCGCGCAAACTCCCCGTCAAACAATCGACCACACAGACGCACTGAATCGACGCAGACAACGCATACAGGAGGTTGAAATGACACGTACTATTCGGCTTGCAGTATTGGGAATGAGTCATGATCACGTCTGGGATTTTATCAAGCATGCACAGACCACACCAGGGGTCGACATTGTCGTTGCTGCCGATCCAGACTCGATTTTGCGCGCAAAAGCAGTCGCACATGGTATCGCGACCACGAGCGCCGATACCCATGCAGTACTGACACGGAGCGACATTGATGCAGTGGCTATTTTTGCCGACAACCGAGCAAGTGTCGCGTTGGGCATTGCAGCAGCCCAGCGTGGCATGCACGTGTTGGTAGAAAAACCAATCGCAGCGGATTATGCCGGTGCCGTTGCGCTGACACAGGCTGCCCATCGCGCCGGGGTATCGCTGATGGTGAATTGGCCAATCGCATGGTGGGCCACCGTGCAATACGCGATTTCGTTGATAGAACGCGGCCGTATTGGACGGCTCTTTCAAGTGCAGTACCGCGCTGCACACGGTGGTCCGCGTGAATTAGGCTGTTCGCCGCAGTTTGTGGACTGGCTGTATGATCCGTACCGCAATGGTGCGGGCGTGATTATGGATTACTGCTGTTATGGTGCAGCACTGACCTGTATGTTCTTGGGATTGCCCGCGCGCGTCACTGCAGTTGCTGGGCGGCTCCGCAAAGAAGACTTGCCAGCCGAAGACAATGCAGTCCTCGTCATGCAGCATGCCAGCGCCATTTCAACGGCTACCGCTTCGTGGACACAACAAGGGCACTTGACCAGTTACGAACCCATGTT
>QWQY01000016.1 GCA_003670675.1 Chloroflexota bacterium | reverse complement strand
TTGGGTGCATAGTGCACATTCCCACAGGCAGCAGCCCCCGGGGATGTCTGGTCATAGCGGGAGAACTCCTGCCAGAGGTTAGGCACATCCCCACGGTGGGCATATGCATGCATCATCATGGATTCAACCCGATGGCCGAAGTTTTCGAGCATACAGCCGACATCACGCTCGTAATTGAACCCCATCATGACGAAATTGCGCGACGCATCAGGACGTACCAGCGGCGGTGCGTTGCACCAATACGCGCTCGGACCAATCATGCGTGATTCGTACTCTCCCGCATAGGGGAACGAAAAGACCCATACTTCGTCGAATTCATCGCGGGCCAATCGCCCCAATAGATCAAACTGTGCCACGCGTCCATCGTAATCCACCCCATCCGGTTGATGCATTGCACGGGCCGCCCACTGACGCACAAAAGACTCGCTGGTATAGCGAAAGCCGTCTACTTTGGCCGGGAACCACGGTGCATCCAACGCCGTAACAATACGGTACTCGACCAATCCGTGACTCGCCAGACGAATATCTGCAATGTACTGTTGCGCGAGCGCATAAGGGTCGTTCCACCCCATGTATTGATGGAGCCGCTGTGTGCCCGGCACGATCCACGGCTCGTGGACAATCATAAGGACACGCGGACTATAGCGTACTGGCATGTGTATTCCTTTTGAAAGCACAAGAAAACCCACTGCTTCTGTCGCACTTCTCCATTGTAATGCGTTCACTATCTGGTATACTTCCCAAAGACACGAATTTTTGCGATATCACTCTCCATCGCATCCCGTATGCTTGTGAGCAACGTATACGGTTCCTCAGCTCGCCAATACGCCACCTGCACTCCTCTCTTTACACCCCAGGTGACTCCGAAGCTGTCGGGAACCAACATACGGACACCATCGGCATGTGCATTGGTATGTGCTCATTCCTATCGAAATAAGGAGCCTGGTGTGCCACGTATCCGCAGTAAACTCCCAACGACCACTCCGCCAGCCGCCGTCGAACAACCGACGCCTGCAGAGGTCGAATACGAGACGCCCAAACAGGCGGCAGTACGATCTATACCTGTACCAACACCACAGACGGTCACCTCGCCTGCCGTCAGCGTGGATCCACGGCCAGCCCTCCAAATCGAATTTGAAGGATTGACCATCCAAGAGTTGCGTGAGATGGCCAAGTCGACGGGTGTGCATTTTTCGGCCCATCACAAAAAACACGATTTGATAAAACTATTGCTGCAAACGCCGACGACTCCCGTCGAAGAACCACCCGTGCAAAATCTGACCAGCGAAGGAATTCTCGATATCGTCCAAGACGGTTTCGGCTTCTTACGCGGCGATCGCATGCTGGCGAGTCCCAACGATGTGTATGTGTCACAATCGCAGATTCGGCGCTTCATGCTCCGCACCGGCGACAAAATCGTCGGCACCGTGCGCCCACCCAAAGACAACGAACGCTACTTGTCGTTGCTCCGGGTCGAACAAATCAACGGCATGGATCCCGATGTGGCGCGGAAGCGCCCATCCGCCGAGCAATTGGTCCCTATTTTCCCCAATCAACAAATCAAACTCGAAACAGAGCCGAACATTTTGTCGACCCGCTTGGTCGATCTCGTCGCACCCATAGGCCGCGGTCAACGTGGCTTGATTGTGTCGCCGCCCAAGGCCGGCAAGACGTTGCTCCTCAAGACCATCGCCAATGGCATTACCGTCAATCATCCCGACATCCATTTGATGGTGTTGTTGATCGGCGAGCGCCCCGAAGAAGTCACCGACATGCGCCGGTCGGTGCAGGGTGAAGTCATTTCGAGTACATTCGACGAACCCGTCGAAGACCACGTCAAGGTCGCCGAAATGACGCTCGAGCGCGCAAAACGTTTGGTCGAAATCGGTCAAGATGTCGTCATCCTGATGGACTCTATTACACGGCTTGCACGTGCCTATAACCTCGAAATTCCACCAAGCGGACGAACCCTCTCAGGCGGTATCGATCCGGTTGCACTCTACCCACCCAAACGATTCTTTGGCGCAGCCCGCAACATCGAAAACGGTGGCTCGTTGACCATTATTGCGACCTGTCTGGTCGACACGGGCAGCCGCATGGACGATGTCATTTACGAAGAATTCAAGGGCACCGGCAACATGGAGTTGCATCTCGACCGCAAACTCGCCGAGAAGCGGGTATTCCCTGCTATCGACATCACCCGCAGTGGTACCCGTCGCGAAGAACTCCTGTTGGGCACCGAAGTCATCAAACAGGTATGGACCATGCGGCGTATGGTCACCATGTTGGGCGAAAACGAAGGAACCGAGCTCGTCTTGGCACGCATGTCCAAAACACGGACGAACGCGGACTTCTTGATTTCTCTCAGCAAACCCAGTTAATTGTATAATTCGCTGGAAGAACACGCGCAGTTGCATCCCGTGTACGAACCGATGCGCAGGCTGACGACAGACAATACTGGTGGGTTATGACGTTCCTACGCCGGTTTGAATCATTTATGGAGCACCTCCTCGAGACGTCGGTGTCGCGCTACCTCAAACGACCTCTCGACCAAGTGACCCTCGAACGACGTCTCCAGCGCACCATGGAAGCGAACCAAATCGACGTTCGCCGCCAAATATATGTGCCGTATCGCTACCAGGCGGCGGTACATCCCGCAGACTACACCGTACTGCTGCGGCAACACCCCATGCTTGATTACGATTTGACCATGTACCTCACCCGCCTCGCCCAAGAGCGCGGCTTTGCAACGGTCAAGGCAATCGAAGTAATCATCAGCGCGGACCCCAAGGTTCAACGCAGCACCATCGCACTCGACAGCGAAGCGGGGTCGTATAGCGCCAGCGACATGACCGAAGCAGCCACCGCGTTGACGTTCCATCCCGAACCAGAGCGATCAACACAGGTTGACACCACCCCCGAACGCTACCCCATCAATGCCCAATATGCACTTACCGTCACCATCAATGGGGAAGTTCACTCGATCCCTATTCTGCAGACTGAAGTCACTATTGGCCGCAGCACCAAAAACCACGTGGTGTTGCCGGACCAGCTTGTGTCGCGGCAACATGCACGCATCAACTATAGTGGGCGGCGCTTTGTGTTCACCGATTTGGGTACGCGCAATGGATCACGCATCAATGGCACGATTATCCGAAACAGTAGCATGCCCATTGCCATCAACACCGACAGTATGACCATTGGGAACTACACCATCAAGTTGACGATTGCACATACCGATGAATGAATTGGCCAACGCCTCGATTGAACTCATCATCTGGACACTCAGACTGGCGCTTGTCGGTCTGATTTATGTATTTGTGTGGCGGATTTTTCGGGCCGTCATCCGCGGCGACCAAAACCTGCCTGCGTTCACGGGCACGACGGTCTTTCTGGTCGTCCAACGTGCCGGCTCGACGCTGTTGCAACGCAACAAAGTCTACGAAGTCTATGACAACACGGTCATTGGACGGAGCGCAGATTGCACCATCCAACTCCCCGACAAATTGATCTCGGATCGCCATTGTGTCATCAACAGTCAAGACGATGCATGGTACATCCGTGACCTCGGGAGCACCAACAAGACCTATATCAACCAACTCCAAGTGGTTACCCCGGTGCAAATCGAAGACGGTGATGTCATTACCGTCGGCCAAGTCGAACTCAGATTGCATATCAATAGGGAAGCAGCATGACGATCGGCGCCTTCTGCGTCGCAAGACGCTACGAATCACGGCTCTGGGGCGGCACCCAGATGGCCACATGGCTCGGCGTGACAGACGCGCCGACACAGTTCGCCGAATCCTGGCAAGTCTACAACGACAACACCATTACGACCGGGCAACACCGCGGGATGACCTTGCGTGCGCTGGTTGCACGGCATCAAGCAGCACTGGTCGGCGCACGTTCCTATGCCCGGTACGGAGACGACTTCCCCTTGCTGGCCAAGTTCATCGATGCCGGCCAAGCATTGTCCGTGCAGGTCCACCCCGACGACACCTATGCGCACACCCACGAGGCGCACACCGGATTTCATGGCAAAACCGAGGCCTGGTACATCATTGGGGCAGAACCACACAGCGACGTCATTCATGGGCTCAATGCCCCGCTGACACGCGACGCATACGCCACTGCAATAGCCGACGGCACGCTGACGCAACTGTTGCGCCACGTTCCGATCCACGCAGGGGACACGATTGACGTCCCAGCAGGCACCATCCATGCGATAAACGCGGGGGTTTTTCTGTTCGAAATCCAGCAGACCTCAGACTTGACCTACCGGGTCTATGATTATCTGCGCCGTGACGATCAAGGCAATCTGCGCACCTTGCACATCCCTCAAGCGTTGTCGGTGTCGCACCTTGACACCAATCGTCCCGCCCACAGCACGCCGGTTGTGCTGGGCAGCGGGCACGAAGAACTGGTCCGTTCTGCCTATTTTGTGATGGAACGGATAGCGACCGCCCACGCCCAGCACTGGACGCGCAACGCAGATTCGTTCGAAATTTTGACTCTCATCGATGGCGCGTGCGTGCTCACCGATGCGCATGGGACGCACTCCTTGCAGCGCGGTGACAGCATCATCATCCCTGCAGACAGCCCGCCCTACCACATGGCCCCTACCAACAGCGCCACGTGGCTACGCTGTTGGGTTCCTGACGCCTAGGGCGAGTGCATTGTGGATGTCGGCATGGACATTCGCAAGTTCGTCGTCGATAGCTGCTATCGTGTTGGCGGCTGCATCGAGCCGTGTCACTTCACTCGCCACCAGCCGCGTGTATGGCCCCAGTGCGTCGCGTACGCGCGCGTCCATGCGGCGGAGTTCTTCGTCGAATTGCGTATCAATGCGCTCCATCAACTGTTGACGGACGGTTGCGAGGCGTTGATGGAGCTCTTTTTTGAGGGCGGTGCGGCGCGCCGGGATGATATACAACCCACCCAACGCAATTACACTCGCCGCAACAACACCGGTGGTGTCGAAGACCGCTCCTTTGAGCAGTGTCGCAATCAACGCACCCAATCCAATTGCCCCAACCTGCACCAGCGCGGTCGTTGTGACCGCGTTTTTGAGGTCTGCTGAAATTTTCGCTGCTTCGGCGCTCCGGTCATACGATGCCACGATGGTGCCAGCGGCATCGACCATATCGCGAATCAGACTCTGCCGATTATATTGAAAAACGGTCATGCCCTCTCCGATGACATCTGCCTGGGGCCGACTCTGCCGTCGAATGTAGTCACTGACCCCTTGCCAGAGTTGGACGTTGCGTTCAATCATCCAGTCAACGAGTGCTTGTGCACGGGTGTCGATTTGGGCGGCCAAATCAGCTGCGACCTCTCGCTCAAACGCCTGTTGCAACACATCACCACGCAACAACCGATGCAGATTGAGCAAACGAATATGTTCATCAAAAAACGCCATGCCTCGCAATTCGGCATCACTCAACGCCTCGGCGAGACTAGCCCGATGTCCACCGATGTCACGGCGCATGTCCACAAAAAACTGCTCGCGTTGCCGTTCGAGGTGCGCGACGACCTTAACGTCCTCGTCCACAACCGCCTGTTGACTGGCTAGTCGCTGGCGCATCACCAAGATCGTCTGCGCAACAACCCCCAAGGGTGATGTAAGACGGATTTGGAGCCGAGTCTGATCGTCGAGCTGTTCGTTCAGGTAGGTCTGCAATGCAGCCATGCCCGACGCATCACGGAGGGATGCATCGTCACTCCGTGCGTTGCGCGCCGAAACGGACAGAATCAGCGGGCTTTCGCCAAACAGCTGCGTTGCCTGTGTGCGCACAAATGCTTCGACATCAGATCGCTCTGTCGGCGTAAGCAAATCGATTTTGTTGATGACCATGACGACGCGCCGACGCCATTCGTGGAGCATGGCCAGGAACGCACGCTCGGTCTCGCTGAACGGTCGGTCTGCCGACGTGGCAAACAAGACCACATCGGCACGCGGCACGATATCGCGGGTCAATGCTTCGTGGTGCCGCAACACCGCATTGGTACCAGGAGTATCGACAATCGATAGCCGTTGCAGCAGTGGCACCGGCAAGGCACGCACAACCCAACCCGGCCGTTGCGACAAGGCGAGTGCCTCGGGCGCATAGCGGAGCACCGTGACCGCATCGGTCGTCGGTGTCGCCCCTTCGGGCATCACGGTGCTCCCCAAAATCGCATTGATGAGGCTCGATTTGCCTGCATTAAACTCACCCGCAACCACAACCAAAAAGGGATCTTCGAGGTGATCTCGTGTCTGCGCCACAACCTGGCGTTCGGGTGCGTCGGCACGACCAGCAGTCAACTCGTCGACCAATCTGAGGGTCGCCTCGAGCAGTTGCATGGTGCGCATCCGGATGCGGACGATGGATTCAGACATGGTCTATCCCTTTCTTCCCACACGTTGCGGGTGGTTAGGCACCGATGAAGCGCACAAACCAGGCAATGGTACGTTGCATGTGGTCGATTTTGTGGAGCGGTTCACCGCTGCGTGTCAGTTCGTGCCCTTCACGGGGGTAGCGGACAAACTCGACCGTACGACCGAGACGCCGTAACATCGTGTAGAGTTGCTCTGCCTCGCCAATGGGGACGCGATAGTCTTGCTCGCTGTGAATAATCAGCAATGGTGCCGTCATCTGCGCCACCGACGCAATCGGCGATTTGTCCCACAACGCATGCGCATCGCGCCACGGCAGCATGTCAAACGAGTACTCGATGAGTTCGTATGCATCGCTCATACTATGCTGTGTGAGCAAATTGTAGACCCCTCTGACCGATACGGCTGCGGCAAAGCGTGTGCTGTGCCCGATCAGCCATGTCGTCATGAAGCCGCCGTATGAACCACCGGTCACGCCGATGCGTGCAGTGTCGATGGGTGCTCCCGTCGCCAACACGGCGTCGATACCCGCTTCGAAATCCTGCTGATCGGCACTCCCCCACTCGCCCATGGTAGCCGCTTGAAACGCTGCGCCATACCCTTCGGAACCGCGTGGATTACAAAAGAACACATAAAAGCCTGCGCCTGCGGTCGCTTGCCACTCCAGCCACATCGAGCGCGTGCCGGGGCTCCACATCGCGTGCGGTCCGCCGTGGATGTGCAAAATCAAGCCTGCCGACCCGTCAACCGGCGTTGCAGGGGGCAATAACCACCCCTGTACCCGTTGACCGTCTGGTGCGGTGTACCACAGCTCTTGGAACGGCACGGTGTGACGATCGCCGTGCCAATCCGCTGCCCACGGGCTGATACGTACGGTCCCGGTTGCATCGGTCACCCATGCCTCGCACGGTGAAGCCGGCGACCCGCTGATATATGCAATCGCACCGTCGTGGCGTATCGCAAAATCCTCGATGACTTCGCCCGCAGCCACCGTCGGCGCCGAAATTTGCATGACCGGCGCGGCACCAACCGGTACCGTGGCAATGCCTGCGCTTCCGTGCCACTCAGCGACGTGTGCGATACCGCTATTATCGGGGAGCCAATGCCACATCCCAATCGTCGCATCTCGTGTGTCGAGCACACGCCAGTGTGACTCGTGCACGGCGCGCACCACCAAGACCGCTGCGCTGTAGAACGGTTGCTGCGAGCGCTGCGCGACCGAAGCCAACCACTTCCCATCTGGGGAGAGTTGTGGATCGTAGATCGACCAGGATGCATCAGGGGTCACGGTGACGGTCGCTTCGGGTTGTGTCAGTGCGATATGCACCAATGCACTGCCAATGAAGTAGTCTGTGGTCGCCATGTCGCCTTTGCAGACGGCATACAACGACTGGCTGTCGGTACTCCAGCTCGGTGCACCATAGTCACGATGATCTGTCGTTACGCGCCGCAATGATGAAGCGCCAACGGCCACGGAGACGACATAGAGGTGGCCGCGCTTGCCGTCGATGTAATCGGTCCCCGTGCGGAACGGCAACTCGGTGATAACTCGGGGATCGATGCGCTCCTTGGCAGCCTGCGCAGTCCGTGCGGCGGCTTGTTCGCGTTCGAGTGGAGTCGTCAGGACGGCCTTCGGTGCCGCTTCGGCAGCAATATCTGCCGCCGACAACGCACTCACACAGACAATCTGCGTCCCGTCGGGACTCCAGACGAAGTCACTAATCCCTGTTGGGATGCTGACCAATAGCTCCGCTTCGCCGCCATCGCGATCAATGAGATACAACGCCATCCCATCGCCACCGCGATTGGACAAAAAGCCTATCCGGCGGCCATCAGGGCTCCAGCGTGGGGTCCGATCGACCGCAGTCCCTGCGCTAAAGCGCTTCTGTACGCCTGCCGCAGTGCGCAACCAGAGCACACGTTTGGTGCTATTTTTGGATTCGTCCGGGGTTGCACGGACATAGCAGAGGGCGCTTCCATCAGGGCTCCATACCGGTTGTTCAATCGCCTCAATGCGAAAGACGTCTTGTGCAGACCATGGCTGTACGGTCATTGGTGGTTCCTTTTTTTGTCAAAAAAAGTGCCAGGGCGTGCGACGACGCCCCGGCCAGGTATCACAGCGTCCTTGCCTTAGGCAGGGACTGTGCCGTCGGCCCAACGCGCACTGTCGTAGCGTTCCGCTTTGGCACGGATTGCATGCAACTGGTCATTGGGTACCGTGCGTTCGCCACGGTAGTGTTGGATGTCGTTGTGACGATCGTAGCTGTACCGCTGGATGACCCAGCTGCCCTGTGCTCCCTGCCGGAGCATGTCGAAGTGCCACATTTGCGTATATGCATCATAGGACGCCTCGACCAACCAGACCAAATCGCTGGCGTGGAAGACCGTTGCTAAACGCCGCAATCCATCGATGCGGGCGGCTTCTGGGGTACGAACGGGAATGGTGGACATAGTGACGCACTCCTGATTACATCATGCGCGAATGAGGCTATTATACTCGCAAATGCGCGCTTCGACGCACCCACAGCGACAGCAGACGAACAGAATGTTTTATACTACACATATATTCATTCGTTGCGAGTAAGCCATGCGCGTCACTCTCTTGGGCACCGGTACTTCCACGGGTATCCCCATGATCGGCTGTACATGCCCGGTGTGTACCTCGACCGATAGCCGCGACATGCGCCTACGCACCGCCGCCCTAATCGAAACCCCCGACGGCAACATCCTCATCGATGCCGGCCCCGATATGCGCCAACAACTGTTGAGTGCTGGTACCAAATCACTCCACGCCGTCCTCCTGACGCACGAACACCAAGATCACATCGGTGGGATAGACGACCTGCGCCCCCTCAACTATCGGATGGACACTCCGATGCCGGTATATGGCCGGCGCCGTACCATCGAGGCCGTCAAAAAACGCTACTACTACGCGTTCGATAACAACAACGGTGGTTCGTCACGCCCCAATCTGACCATGCACGAGCTCACCCCGTGGCAAACACTCACCTTGGCGGGTGTTCCGATTACGGTCTTGCCCATCACCCATGGCACGCTCGATATTTTTGGGTATCGCATCGGCAATCTCGCCTACATCACCGATGCCAGCAGCATCGATGCCGAGGTTGTCCGTGCACTCGCAGGGGTCGACACCCTGATTATCAATGCCCTGCGTGACGACCCTCACCCAATGCACTTGTCGTTCGATCAAGCACAGGCATATGTGGAACGCATCGGTCCGCGCCGTGCATATTATGTACACCTCACCCACGATATACTGCATGCAACCCTCATCGATCGTCTGCCGACGCACATCCAACCAGGATTCGATGGTCTGATGCTCGAGGTACCGGCATGACCATTGCCATTGATGCACGGCTGAATGCCTACCGCAACGGCGGCATTCCGCAATACACTCAGCAACTCATCAACGCCTGGTGTGGCGACGAGACGTTTCCCCCGTTGCTTGTATTGCAGAGCCGCCGCCAGCGTGGTGCATTGACGGATTCGCCACGAGCGCAACATGCGACCCTCTACACCCCGCCGCACCACAGGGCCGAGGCGTTCACATTACCCATCGAGATAGGGCTACGTCGCCCATCGGTGGTGTTGTTCCCCGATTTCATCGCCCCAACGGTACGCACGTTCTCCGCGGTGGTGACCATCCACGATCTCGCCTTTCTGCACTTTGACGATTTACTCGACGACGCAGCGCGTGCATTCTATGGTCGCATCCGTGCCAGCAGCGCCCGCGCAGATGCAATCATCGCCGTGTCGCAGTCGACCAAGCGCGATATCGTGCAATTCCTCGATATCGATCCGGCGCGCATCCATGTCATTAGCGAGGCAGCTGCGGCGTTTGCCCGACCCGCAAGCCAGCCAGATCCGCAACGCACCGTCAATGGCACGCTGCTCCACACCGGTACTTTTCTGTTATTTGTCAGCACGATCGAGCCCCGCAAAAATCTCCCCCTGCTCCTCGAAGCGTTTCGTATCTGCCGCGACCGGCACCCTGATCGCAACTACCAGCTCGTTGCAGCCGGCGCACGCGGCTGGCGCGACGCACCCATCATCGCCAAAATCGCAGAACTCCGTCTGCAGGATGCGGTCACGTTGCCAGGTGCCGTCGCCGAGGCAGATCTGCACTGGCTCTATACCAATTGCCGCATCTACGCCAATCCGTCACGCTACGAGGGGTTTGGATTACCCCTGCTCGAAGCCCTCGCCTGCGGTGCGCCAGCACTAGCCTGCGATACCTCGAGCTTGCCTGAAGTCGGTGGGACGGCTGCACACTACCTCCCCGTCGACGATGCTGGCGCCTGGGCCGACGCCATCGAAGCCCTGTGGGTTGACGACGACGCCCGCGCCACAATGGCAGCAGCCGGCCCTATCCACGCCCAACAGTTTTCGTGGCACGCAACGGCAGTGCAGACCCGCGCCCTGCTCGAATCGGTGATATCGCAGTAATCTGCAAAGAAGGAATAGTCGTATGACAACCATCCCCAGTCTCGTGGATGTCGCCTGGTTGGCCGAACATCTGTACGATCCCAACATTCTCGTGGTTGACACCCGCTGGTATCTGCTCAATCCCCCGCAGGGCGCAACCGAATACGCCGAATCGCACATAGCCGGCGCCATCCACCTCTCGATCGACAGTGACCTGTCCGCGCCACCGTTCGATGGTCCCGGTCGTCATCCGCTGCCACGCCCCGAACAGGTGATTCGTACGTTCAGTGCTGCGGGGATTGATGCAACCGTGCATGTGGTCGTCTACGACAGCGCTGGCGGCTCGATCGCTACACGCTTGTGGTGGATGCTGCGCTACTACGGCCACACCGGTGTATCCATCCTCGATGGCGGTTGGCAAGCCTGGCAGGCAGCTGCAGGAACAACCACCAACGGGATTGAACGGCGCACACCACGCACGTTTGTCGGCAGTCCCGATACGAGCCATGTGGTCGACGCCGACACCGTCGACAGCGTCAAATCCGAAGCAGATGTTGCTCTCATCGACGCACGCGCATCCGAACGGTACACGGGCGAGGTCGAGCCTTTTGGCCCACGCGCCGGACATATCCCTGGTGCCATTTCCCTCCCGTTTGCCGGCAATTTGACCCCAGCAGGCACGTTCAAATCACCTGCCGAACTGCGTGAACGTTATGTCGCTGCCGGGATCCCCGCAGCCAATCACATCATTTGCTACTGCGGGTCTGGCGTCACCGCTACCCACGACATCTTTGCCCTGCATCTGATTGGTCGGCATGCCCGCCTGTACGAAGGCTCGTGGAGCGACTGGGCCAGCACCCAACACCGGCCCATTCAGACCGGCGATCAACCGTAGCCACCTGCACAGAAAGATGGTCGCCATGGATCCGCTACGCATCGTGATGGGATTAGTCATTAGTGCCGCTATTGGAGGACTCGCCTACAAACGCGGTTCGCTCACGGCGAGCGGCTGGCTGGGCGCAATCCTCACCGGTACCGCCACGTTTGGGTTGGGTGGCTGGCCGCATGGGGTCACGTTGGTGTTTTTCTTTGTCAGTTCGACCCTCTGGTCGCGCCTCAAAAAGCAGCAAAAAGTCGCGCTCGAGCAGACCATGTTCGAAAAGGGCTCGCGCCGCGACATCTGGCAAGCACTCGCGAATGGCGGTCTCGCTGCGCTGATCTGCTGTGCCATCCCACTCTGGCCCGAGCACCTGTTGACCATCAACATCCTCTTTGCGGCTACCATGGCGACGGTTGCGGCCGATACCTGGGCAACCGAACTCGGGGTATTATTTGGCGGCACACCACGACTCATCACGACGCTCAAACCGGCACCCAAAGGCACCTCTGGCGCCGTCAGTGGCCCGGGAACAGTCGCCGCCATCGCCGCAGCTGCCTCAGTCGCCGTCGTCTTTTCGGTGGTGGATGGGTTATTTTCGGCACCGGTTGTCCTGCTGATTACCGCAGCGGGGGTATTTGGTTGCCTGGTCGATAGTCTCTTGGGGGCCACGGTTCAGCGGCTCTATCAGGGGAGCGATGGTCCCACCGAGCGCGCATTTGCATCAGACGGCACACCATTGCCCCTTATCCGCGGCTGGCGCTGGCTCAGCAACGACCTGGTCAACTTCGGGAGTTCACTCGCCGGCGCCCTGCTCGCATGGATGTTTGTATAGGTTTACGGTCGTTCGGCATCATTGAATTCCTACTTCCTACTTCCTACTTCCTACTTCCTACTTCCTACTTCCTGAGGTTTTATGCGCAAACTTATCGTCATCGAATTCATCACGCTCGACGGCGTCATCCAGGGCCCAGGCGGTCCCAACGAAGACACCAGCGGCGGTTTCACGCATGGTGGCTGGATCGGACCGTACTCCGACGAAGCCCAATCCACGGTCATCCGCGCACAAATGGGCTTGCCGTTTGATTTGCTCATCGGGCGCACCACCTACGACATATGGGCACCCTATTGGCCCAATCACTCGTTTTGGCCTGGAGTCAACAGTGCCACCAAGTATGTCGCCTCAAACACAATGACTGAGGCACACTGGCAGCCCAACGTCATCCTATCTGGTGATGTGGCCGCCAAAGTCGCTGCCATCAAGCAGACCGCAGGGCACGACCTGCACGTCTATGGCAGCGCCACGCTCGTCCAGTCGCTCCTCGCGGCTGACTTGATCGATGCGTTCTGGCTCAAAATCCACCCCATCACCTTCGGGACCGGCAAGCGTCTCTTCACAAACGGCACCATCCCCGCAGCGTTTTCGCTGACGCGTTGCGAAGCGACCAGCACGGGCGTCATCATGGCAGATTACACACGTACCGGCGCTCCCCCGCGGAGCAGTTCCCTTTAAGTACCCATTCTGGTCGTGGGCAGGCCCGTGGCGAATGCCACGGGCCTGTTTTCGCATGAACAAGATGCTCCCGAGCCGGCTTAGTCTTCGATTTGGAGCGTCGTCGGTATATCAGCTGCTTGTTTGATCGTAATCGGTCCAAAAATATCATCCTGATGGGCCACGATAACGCGTCGCTTGATCATTTCGAGCACGGCCCAGAGCGACACCACCACATCGACACGGGTCGGCTGCGAACGCGGCAGCAATTCGAGGAAGCTAAATCGTGGCATCCGCAAAAACCGCTCACGAATCGATGTCACCACGTCGCCCACGGTCAGTATTTTGGGTGCCGGGAGGGGAATCGTCGGCGCAGGATCATCGACCAGCTTCATGCGCATCTGCCACACACCCAACAAGTCGTCCAACGTCATCCGCAGTGGCATGCTGGCGACCGATGTATTCGGCAACGAGGGTGCTTTGGCGAAGTGTTGCAGACCCATTTGGTCACGCACGCGTAGAAAAGCCGCAGCTTCTTTGAATTGCTGATATTCGCGCAGTTGTCTCACCAGATCGACACTTTCGTCGGGTTCACTCGCACTCGTGGGCGTCTGGGGGAGGATTGCCCGAGACTTCATCACCAACAACCGCGACGCGACAAACACAAATGACGACATCTGACCAGCGTTCCGATCCGTCATTGCCCTGACATAGCGCAGATATTGATCTGCGACATGGGCCAGTGCAATCGTGGTAATGTCCAATTCGGCACGTTCAATCAGGTGCAACAGCAAATCCAGGGGACCCTCGAACTGGTCGAGTCGTATCGTATAGATGTCGTGTGCATCAATTAACACTGGTCATCCGCCTCTTCAAACAACGTGATGCGCGCATCGGCGCCACCATGGGCAAGCACTGCCAGTAATGCGCACACATCAGCCCGTGCGCCACCTGCGCTGGCCATTGCGACACTGCGCTGTTCGTGCGTCATACTCCGGCGGAGTGGTTCACACCGCGGGAGGAGCCAATCGCGGAGAGCCGGGAGCGGCCGCAGGAGCACGTTGAACCCATACCACCACAATGATAACGCACGACCGTCATCACCGACCTTGCCGATATCATGCAACAACGCCAGCGCCAAAACCGACGCATCGGTCACGCCGAAACGCCCCAGGACGAGTGCCACATCCATACAGTGGCGCTGGTCATAGGACGGCATACGTACAAACAAAGCATATTCGGCAGGTGTGAGCGTCTTTTGCGCATACACATGCTCGTCTGCGCTGAGTCGACCGGTGAGTGCACGCCAAAGTTGCCAGACACGGTAGCCGACGCGTGTCATCGGGCGCATCCGAGCATGGTACTCATTCGAGGAAGCCCCGGAGTTTTTTGCCGCGATGGGGATGTCGCAACTTGCGCAACGCGACCGCCTCGATTTGGCGGATGCGTTCACGGGTAATGCCGAACTTGTCGCCCACTTCTTCGAGCGTACGATATTGGCCATCACTCAAGCCATAGCGCAATTGGATGATGAGTCGTTCGCGTTCTGGCAGCGACATCAGCACTTCTTCGAGTTCGCGGCGCAACATCAGACTGCTGGCTGCCTCGGCAGGACCGGCGATGCGCTCATCTTCAATGAAGTCACCCATGCGGCCTTCGCCCTCTTGGCCGACAGGCATTTCGAGCGACATCGGCTGCAACGAAGCCTCGAGCGTGCGGCGGACTTTGGCAGGGGTGAGTTCCATTTCTTGGGCTATTTCTTCGGGGGTAGGCTCGCGCTGCAACTGCTGTTGGAGCTTATGCGCTGTCCGCTTCACCTGGCTGATTGCCTCACCCATATGCACGGGGAGTCGGATGGTACGGCTCTGATCGGCAATTGCCCGCGTAATCGCTTGTCGTATCCACCAGGTCGCATAGGTCGAAAACTTGTTGCCTTTGGTATAATCGAACTTTTCGACTGCCTTCATCAATCCAATGTTGCCCTCTTGGACGAGGTCCATCATCGTCAATCCATACGATGTGTACTTTTTGGCAATCGAAACCACCAAGCGCAGATTGGCTTGGATCAGGTCTTGGCGTGCTTGGTCTGCATCTGCCACCACACGATCGAGCGGTGTCCGACGCACCAAACCATCTTCGGTACCCTCGATGCGTTCGAGATACAACGTGACGACCCGTTCAGACACATCCTGCCACAAATGTTCGTGCCGCAACAAATCCGCAGGCGCTGGATGCGTGCCGATATAGAAGCAGGCAATTTCGGCAATGCAGCGTTCGAGGTCTGCATCGATATCGTGGCGCAACTCTGCACCCACAAGGCCCGAAATCAAGCGCCATGTATCACGATCATGGGATTTGTACGTGCGCAGCACCCGTTGCTCTTTGATGGTTTTGTAGGCCCGATGCACAAGATCATGATGAATCGCCAGCCAATCGAGCACCTCGGGCTCTACGGCACGACGACGGTGCATCTCTTCAGCGCCCTGCTCTGTCGACCGCGCCGGGGCATCATCATGTAGCATCGTATGCAACAGCGTCACGGCGCTACGCATATCCCATGGTGCGTCAGGAGTATCGAGCAACGCATCAATCGGCACCGCATCGCGGTACGTCGACTCGCACAGCGTATACATCCAGCCATGCAACAGCACTGCACGTTGCACGACCGTGCGTGCACGCTCGAAGCTCAACGGCAACACCAGCCGTTGCGAGCGCACACGAATGGCTTTGCCGCCCATTTCTATCCGGTGGGCCAACATGACTTCGTCTGCAGCACGCAACAATCGTACCTTGCCGATTTCTTGCAGGTACATGCGCACTGGGTCATCGAGAGAAATATCTGCTAACTGCGTGGCAGCAACTTCGTCGTCGTCGGTTTCGGGGGCTTCTTCACGCTCCTGCGCGACAACGACGGCGTCGAGTTCGTACGGATACGATTCTGGTACGACGATACTGGCGAAGCTTTGTTCGCCCGAATCGCTCACATAATCAGCACCTTGCATGGTATTCATCCTTGGTACTTCAACCCGCGGCACAACGACAATGCTGCTACGATGCCCTCATCAGCGACCGATGAGGTGTGACGAACGATGACGCATCACCCGCATACAATTGACTCCCGACGCGTGTATGCGACGATGGTACTGAGTGATGACGAGGACGAACATATCTACGCAAAATATCTGCGAAGTCCATGCAATCCCTCTGGTACTATAGCATTAGCGATGCGCCAACGTCAATATGGTCAGGAAGAGAACAATTCAATGCTGACATTTAGCTCCCGAGTAGCAGAAGCAATCGACGCCAAGAACAGTCTGTTGTGCGTCGGACTCGACCCGGACATTCAACGGATTCCAGCGCATCTGCGTGCGCATCCCGATGCGGTATATCGGTTCTGTCACGATATCATTGCAGCCACGCATGACCTCGTGGCAGCATTCAAGCCCAACATTGCCTTCTTCGAGGCGCTCGGTGCGGGCGGAGTCGAAGTCCTAGCACGGGTCATGGCACTGTCACCGAGCACCCTCTGGATCCTCGATGCCAAACGCGGCGACATCGGCAACACCGCAGCCGCCTACGCCACAGCCGCGTTCGACTACCTCAAGGCAGATGCAATTACTCTCAACCCGTACCTTGGTGGAGACAGCCTCGAGCCGTTTCTGTCCCGTGCGGAGCGCGGCTCTTTTCTGCTCTGCCGCACCTCAAATCCAGGCAGTACTGATCTCCAAGAACTCGTCCTCGCCGACGGTCGACCACTCTATATGGCGGTCGCCCAGCTCGCCCAACAACAATGGAACAGCAATAGCAACGTCGGACTCGTCGTCGGCGCCACCCAACCCGCTGCCCTGATCGACGTACGCGCAACGTGCCCCGATCTGCCGATTCTCTTGCCGGGCGTCGGTGCCCAGGGCGGCGATCTGGCCACAGCAGTCAACGCCGGTGTCGATCGCCATGGTCGCGGTCTGCTGGTGAACGTATCGCGGAGTGTACTCTATGCGGCCAACGATCACTCGTTCGCTGACGCAGCCCGCGCCGAAGCGCTGCGCACCCGCGATGCCATAAACGCAGCACGACAAGCATAACGCTACCAACCCCTACAAAAACCGCCTGGCGCAGCTGCGCCAGGCGGTTGTGCTTTGTCCAGCGTTCGCTATGGTTGAATATCGCCGCTGATTTCTTGCGAACGAGCGACAAACCAATGCGTTAGGTTGCGGAACCGTGAATCACGGCCAAACAACAGATTAATCATCCCCGGCATGTCGCGGCGCTGTGTCAACGCCGTGCCACCCAAGTCACTGACCGTCGCGTAGACTTCCAGCGGCTGGTACATGATGATGCTCGGCGCAATGTCGATCCAGTGCTGTTGGAAGTCGTAATACAACTGCGTGCGGAGTTCTTGATCGACTTGGACACGTGCCAAAGACAAGGCGTCGTCGACGAGTTGGTCCTGCAGCCCCGCATAATTTCGGCCGATGGTGACCTGGCTCGAATGCCACAATTCATAGACATCTGGGTCAGGTCCGAGTCGCTGCCAGCCGTGCAAGGCCATGTCGAATTCGCCGACTTCGAGGCGCTGACGCAGGGTATCTGCATCCAACACCGTCACCGTTACCGCAATCCCCACGGCCCCGAGTTGGACTGCAATATCGTCGGCAACCAACTTGCGATCGGCGGCACCGTCGACCAAGAGTTCAAAGGCAAGCGGGCGGCCGTCGCGACTGCGGAACCCATCCTCGCCCACGATGTAGCCCAATGTATCCAACCCCTGCGCCGCACGTTCTTTGCTAGGAATGTACCACACCGCATCAGGGTTGTACGCCCACCAGCCGGGAAGAATAGGCGTGTCGATTCGCGTCGCACGATCGGCCAACAAGCGACGAATCATATCTTCGCGATCGATTGCTTGGGCGATTTGGCGGCGAAAAATAACGTCGTCGAATGGTGCGTTCCGTAGGTTAAACGACAACACCGTGTACGAGTCGATGTTTGCCGCCCGGCGCACCACACCGCGTGGTGTCTGATACGCTCCTAGCGTCCCAGTGCCTACAAACGCCAACCCACTGACTTCGCCCCGGGTCAACGCCGCAAACGCAAGTGACTCGTCTTGGTAGAATCGCAGGGTAATCGTGTCGATCAACGGTCGATCCAAATAGTAATCGCGATTCGACGCCAAGGCGATTGCATCGGCATTGATATCGGTAATTCGATATGGACCCGTGCCGACCGGCTTTTGACTAAAGGCCGAATTGGCCCACTGCTCGGGCGGCGTATCAGCCAACAAATGTGCCGGCACAATCGGTACCGTCGCGTATTTGAGGAAGGGAGCAAACGGTGCCTGCAGTTTGCAGCGAATGCTCATATCGCCGGCA
>QWQY01000159.1 GCA_003670675.1 Chloroflexota bacterium | reverse complement strand
GGTCGAGTAATACCTGGCCTTCGTCCATGCGTGCGGGGACTTCGAGCACCGCCCCCGCCGGCTCGTCTTTGGGGATCAGCGGGACGGCCAGACTCGGCTCATGCCGCACCATTCCCCATACCGGTGGCCAAAAATCAACGACCAGCACCACCACAAGCACCATGGCCAGCCGCATCGAACGGATCGAAATCCGCTGCAGTGTCGCAGCAAGGACCACCGTCAGCGGAATCCACGCATAAAACAGAAACATCCCAGGGCGCGTGGCATTTTTGTAGACGGACACACTGTTCAACAGTGTATACAACCCTGGCAGGATCCCCTCCGACTGGCCCTCCCACAGGCGCACCGCTGGCCCACAGGCCAGCCAGATCAAGACGCCCGTTACTACGACCAAAAGCCGGATGCGGCGCTCATACCAGTAACCCCACAGCAGGAGCAGAACGACCCCGATGCCCAAATATCCACCCACTCCGGGGTGCGGGTATTGCTCTGTGACCCCGAGCAGCGACCACCACAGATGTTCGCTCGGTGGCGTAATGATGTCGGCCAACGACATGACATGCATTGGGTCGGTCTGACGCATGTACCAATCGTCGAGCGCAACCGATGGACCAACCAGCGTTTGGGCAGACGTCGTCCGTTGCCCCAGGTAGCCACTCGGCGGCCAGCTCAGCAGGACCGCCATGACCAGCGCCCAACCGGCAACTCCACTCCCAAACCAGCCAAACGTCTGCACCCATCGCTGTCGTACCTGTGCATCCCATAGCGCTGCAACGGCGAGGACACCACAATACACCAACCCGTACAAGCCATAATAGCCACTATTGAGTGATGCGACCACCAATGCTCCTGCGAGCACAAGTGCGCTTCGCCACCCCGGCTGGCGCACCATCCGGGCAATTGCCCAATGCATCAGCAATAACCAGCCCATCATTGCCCTTTCGATGCCGGATGTCTGCACAACCGACAAATGTGCCGGTGATGCCACAAACAGCCAGCCGAGGCCAAACGCCAATCCGTCCGACACACCATAAGCACGCAACAGTGCGTTCATGCCCAGTGCGGCAGCCACGAACCCCAAAACGACCAGCACGTTCATCGCCGCCATATCCCCAATCAGGGCTGCAAGCGGCGCTGCAATCAGGAGATTAGGCAACCCGTAGGTCTGGAAGGTGAGGTTGAGTCGTTGGGGATAAAAAATCCGCTCGGTACTCAACGGCCAGGTGCCATCTGCCCAATGCAACCGAAAGTGCCAGATGTTCCAGGTATTTTGGGCGGTATCGACCGGCTTTTCGGTCACTGCCGCCACGCCTTGTATCGAGGCATCAGTGAAGTGTCGCGCCAATGGCCATGTCCACAACACCGTCAGCACGATATACGCGACACCGACCACTGCCCACCAGCGAGCACTGCGGCGCGGTACCTGGATTACCCACCAACGGGTCAAGGGATGTGTGGATTGGTCCATCGTGTCCTTCTCGATTCGATGTGGGAGGGGTACCTTCAATACCTGGCAGATCCACGAACAGCGCTGCAGGTCCAATACGTCCAGCCGAAGCGTTATGGTGTCACGGGTGCACACAACGGCCGCGTAGATGGCACAGGCGGTAGGGCTATTGCTGGCCCTATCACCGGTTGCGCGCTGCGTACATACAACTGCGTGAATGACACCGCAACCGAGCGCCCATATGCATCAGTGACCGTTGGTGCGCGCATGCGCAAGACACTCCGTCCCGCCGGTATGACCAGCGAAAGAACTCGATTGGTCTGTCCAGGTTGGGCGGCGATGGCGATTGCCCCGATTGGACGGCCATCGAGCTCCCACTGACTTTCGACCCCTGCCACGCTCGACGCTTCGATGACCAGTTGGATCCGACGCGGCATGGCCGACAGCAAGACCAACGATGCATCGCCCGTCGACCAGCGCCACACCCGGCCCGTGGCTGATTCTTCGTCCCACCACCCTGTCCCTGCGCTCAGGACAGGCACGGCACGGTCTGGCACTGCATATAGCACTGCGTCATCAACGACAGTGAGCCGCTGGACGCCTTCGGGCGCTAATTGGTCGAGCGCTACACGAGCCGTAGCACTGGTACCCACCACATAACGGATCCCCATGTTGTGCAAGGCGGTCACTCCATCGTGCGGCAACAGCATCCGCGCTGGATCACGTGGCACCGTCAACGCATCCCACTGCACCGGGTAGCCCGGTGTGCGCGCCAAATACCCAGCGGCTATCGGGCGTTGATGACAGAGCTGGTCCAGCAATGGCTGTTGATCGTTTTTTGCAACCGGCAGCGTCAACACTGCACCAGCCGGGTCATTGGTCGGGATGGCAGACACTATTGCCCGTGCCTGCATCGGCACCACAACCCATGGTGGTGGTGCAAAATCCACGAGCATGCCCGCACACACCAGCACAACTACCCAGCGGCGTTGAATCCGGGTAACCCCATATGCCAGCACAAGCACGAGGGGGATCCATGCATACAACAGAAACAACCCAGGCCGTGATGCATTGCGGAACACACCGACGACATCCAGGATCCAAAACAAACCGGGGACCGCAACAAACGGCTGGTCGTACCACAGCTTGAGTTCGAGCCCACCGGCGAGTACCACGCACACTCCAGCCACCGCCACCAGCAGCCGCACTACGCGATGATGCAGACTGGTCCAGACCAACAATCCCAGACAGACGAGGCCCAGGTAGCCACCCATTTCGGATGGATGGCGTACCTGCGCAATCATCGGTACGTTCCCCCATAGTGGGTGGTTGCGGAGCGGAGTAATCAAATCTGCCACCGAGACGACGTGTAACCAGATGGTCTGACGCATCACCCAGTCGCGTAACCCTTCGGTACCGCCGATGCTGACCTGGGCCGCATCCCAATGCACGCCGGCGCGTACCAGTGGGTTCGTCAGATCACTGCTGAGCACCGCCATGACCCCTGCCCAGAGCACCACAACCGCAGCGCCGCTGGTCACCACCGCTCCCCGCCAGCGCCGCACCGGGATTGCCCACAGCGTCACCAGCGTCAACAATCCCACATAGACGACCCCGAACAACCCAAAATACCCACTCGCCAACGACACCACAATCATGACCAGTGCAAGCACACTGGCACGCCGCAAATCGGGCTGTCGGAGCCACCAGACGGCGGCCAAGTGGACCAGCACAATCCACTGCAGAGCTGCGTTTTCGTCGGCAGCCCATTCGATGTTTTTGAGGTGCGCGGGCGACAGCACAAAGACACACGCTAGGACAAATGCCAGCGGCACCGAGCAAGTCACCCGCACAGCGAGCACCGTCATCAACACAATCCCGGCCCAAAACCCGAGCAAGATAATGCTATTTGCCGCTACGATTGGGCCCGCAATGAGCGCAATCGGGAGGGTCAGCACCAGATTCGTCAACCCATACGATTGGGTCGCCAAATTGATTGCCAACGGGGCGGCCACCAGACGTGACCACAACAGGTCGCCATCGTGCCAGGTAGCAGCGAAGTGCCAGACGTTCCAGACGTTTTGGCCAAGGTCGGGATTGACGGTCCGCTCCGGCGTGGTCATCACCCCATGACCCAACGAGAGCGCGACGGGCCAGGTCATGGCAATCGTGCAACACAGAGCCGCTATACAGACCAGTACCCATTGCCAGCGCGGGTACTGTGGACCGGTAACCAGCCACCATGGCCATGCATGATCGGGTACGGTGTGCGGTTGTGTGTCGGTCGGCAAATGTGGCGTCACCGTGATTCGATCCACTCTCTACCCATGCAGGGCGTCACCGTCGGGTATAGACGAGCCAGCCCAGCACCGCAGAGCCGAGCACAATGTATGCCGGGTTCACTTTGGTGAACGTCAGAATGGCAAATGTGAGCAGGGCGATAATCAACCCATCCCACCGCATCCACAGGTCGCCGAGCGCCATACCTTGCTTCCAAAACACCGATCGCGCAATGTCGTACGTCGTCCACAACAACAATCCCACCACGACGGGGCGTACCGCTTTGAGCATGGCCGCAACCACCGGCGAGTCTTTGATTTGAAAGAACGCCACGATCATCACGAGCATCAATACTGTGGTCGGGCCAACGGTGCCCAACACCGCGGCAAATGCGCCAGACAGGCCAGCGACTTTGTACCCAATGTATGCAGCCACCTGCGGCGCAATCGGGCCAGGCAATGCGTTGCCGACCGCTAAGGCATCGGCGAACTCTGGCGGTGTGCTCCACCCTTCGGCGACGGACATCCGTTGCATCAACGCCATCGACGCAGGGCCACCGCCCCACGACAAGAGCGCGACCTTGGTGAACACCGCAAACAGTCGCCATAACAGATCAAAACCTGCCAACATGCAATCCCCTTCTGCACACAACACGGGGCTTCTATCATCTATAACGTATGATATACTATTTCAAATAGTATCGTACCCGAACCCTCGTTCGCATGCACCACGTGCAAGGGAAATCACCATGGCAACACGCACGACCCCACAACTGTTTACTATTGCAACACTTGTTTTCGTGTTGCTGGCATCGTATATGCTTGCACCAATCCCCGCTGCCTATGCGGGCAGTGCGGCGATTATCCAGGTCGATGACGCCGCAGGGGGTACGTACAGCAACGATGCCGTCCTGACTGCAGGCCAAATACTCACCGTCTATGCACGCGTCACCAACAATAGTAGTACTCTGACGCTGAATGGCGTGGATCTGACACTGACGGGCACCTGTTCGGGCGTCGCGTCTATCAACAAAGGCTTCTCTGCAGTCGACATTTCGCCCCTCGCCACCAAAATCTTCCCCGTCCAAATCATCGCCAACGCAACCGTGTCGCAAGGGACGTGCACCGCCATCAAAGCAACGGTCACCGGTGACACTGCGTCAGTGAATTTTTTCTTCTACATCGGTTCCGAACCAGCAACGGCGACACCGACGAATACGGTAGGGCCAACCTTAACTCCAAGCCCGACAGCTGCGCCAGAAAACTACTACAACTGTGACCCTGGGATTTCTTACAGTAATATCATTCCGTTACAAGTAGGTGTTGATATTTACCAAGATATTTGTTATCCAGGTGCTGTTAATTCTTATCAAGTTCCGCTAATCAAAGATAAAGTCTATGATATTTTTGTTGACAAAAGTCGCACAAAGCTATTCGGAACCGGTGAAGCGTTAAGTGAACAAGAATCAAATGATGGGTACAACG
>QWQY01000158.1 GCA_003670675.1 Chloroflexota bacterium | reverse complement strand
TTTGTCTTCATCAGTCACCCGATGATCGTCGCCGTGGGGACGAGTGCCGACACGACTGCGTCTGCCTGTGATACGGCGACGTATAGTTCCAACACGTATGCAGAGAGTGACGTCAGATACGGTTCGCAGAACAATCGCGTATCTATTGCGGCGAGTGCCGATCAGACCCTGTGTGTCAAAATATTCCGCCCGCAACGCCTGGCCATCGAGGGTGAGGCGGTCACGCCCGTCGCCTACTACGACATCGGCAAGCTCCAGTATTACCCCGACATCCCCAATGCCATGGACGGTGACTCCGGCGCCGCTCCCGGCCGATGCGATGGCGCCATGGTCAGCGACAGTGCCAGCGACACCATCGGTGCACCGACGGGGACGCTCGCAGGGAATCCTACCTATACCATTGCCTGGAAGACCGCCGACATCAAAAGCTGCTTCACTGCCAAGTCTGCGACCTGGGCAGCTGGTACGTTTGCCATTGACATCCAAGCCATAGCCCCCGTCGCCAATAGCGGCAACGCTGCCCAGAAGCTCTATCTGACCATTACCCCCTAACCCTGCAGTATCAACCCACTCCACACCCCATGCGCTGCGGCGCGTGGGGTGTTTTTCATCCGCGCATATAATAAACACAGCATCGTTCACACAGTCTAGAAGTCACGACCACCATGAGCTACCGCCACATCAGCACCCACGACGTCCAGGCACTCCGCACCAGCCAGCCCGATACCATCATCATCGACGTACGCGAACCACACGAGTACGCCATCGCCCGCATCGAAGGCACCATCCTCTGCCCCATCAGCACCTCGGCCAGCTGGATCGAGTCGTTCGCCAAAGACGCACCCATCGTCGTCATCTGCCACCACGGCATGCGGAGCGAGCACGTCGCTGCCGCCCTGACAAGTCGCTACGGCTATACCAACGTCGCCACAATGGACGGCGGCATCGACGACTGGTCTGCCCGCATCGACCCGACGATTCCACGCTATTGATGTACACCACGATCCCCACATGTATCGTCTGCCCGACCTGTGGCGCCGCCCTCGATTGGGCACCCGGCACTCCAACGCACGCCGTCGACTGTCGCAGCGGCCACCGGTTCCCCGTCCACGGGGGCGTCATCGATCTGCTGGGTGCCCCACGGCCACAGAGCATCGCTGCCTGGAGCAACGAGTGGCGTATCACCGCCTGGGCCTACGAACGCCTGTGGCGACCACGCTCGTTGTCGATCCTGAGTGGACAACCGTTCCCCTATAGCCGTGAGCTCCCGGCGGTCGCCGCAGCCATCCCCAACGATGCACACGTCATCCTCGACCTGGCCTGCTCGAACGGGCTATACGCGCGCACTGCGGCCCTACAGCGCCCGCAGGCAACGGTCATCGGCATCGATAGATCACTCCCCATGCTCATCGACGCCCAGCGTCGTGCCACGGCAGCCCAGTTGGCCATTACCTATGTGCGCGCCGACGCGCGGGCACTCCCATTGGCTACTGCCAGCGTCGATTGCACGCTCATCGGCGGTTCCCTCAACGAGATGGAGGACCTCCCCCGTATCTGGGCCGAGGTTACTCGCATCAGCACCCCTACTGCGACGTTCTACAGCATGCACCTGCTCCGGACCGGCGCCCACAGTCCACGGTTGCTCGGGCTTGGGGGCATTACCCTCTTTGGCGCCGACGACATCCCGACCGCACTCACCCACGCCGGCTGGTCGCTGACCGACCGCCAACAGACCGGCATCGTCCAGACCATCCGGGCGCTACGGCGCTCCTAATACAGCGAGGATTCTATGGCCAAAGCAGAACTGTTGTTTGTCGGGACCGACACCGGATTGCTCCAGTTCAGCAATCCGGGCGGTATCGGCCGTTGGCTCCGTAGCGGGCATTCACTCCCCGGGAGCGACATCGTCGCAGTCTGGGCCAAGCCCGATGACCCGACGCACGTCCTCTGTAGCGATGCCGAGCACCTCTACGAAATCACCTACTGCGGGTAACACTGGAGTGATCCCATCGAACTCGGCATCACGGCTTTTGCCCCCTCACGCGCCACCCCCACGACCATCCTGGCACGCACCGACAGCGACGCCATCCTGAGCACCGACAGCGGGGCACAGTGGCGCCGCATCGGCACTGCCGAACGTATCTCCGTCATCAATGACCGCCTTGCCATCAGCACGGCGACACGCGCCCACACAAGCCCTGACGGCGGCACCAGCTGGCAGCCCGATGACCCGTGGGCATATCAGGTCGCCAGTCACGATGGGCTCCACACCGTCACATGCTCCACAACCGGCAATTGGATTGTCGACGATGCCCCCATCGCCGCACCACCAATCGCGGTGCGCACCGTTGCGGTCTGCGCCGGCACACCTGCACGTGTGATTGGCAGCGATGGGAGCGCCCTCTGGATCTACGATACGGACTGGCAACTCTCCCCCGATGCGCCCGGGCTTGTCTGCATTGCACACACCCCCTACCACCCCGATCGGCTCTGGGGGGCAGATGCCCACGGGACACTCTGGTATAGTGCGACGCGCGGGAGCCACTGGGAAGCCATCAAAACCCAATTGGGGAGCATACACACGATTGTTCCCGCCCGCTTGTTGTAAGTCATTTCTGATGCGCACTGCGCACACGCATGCCCGTTCGATACTGTGCAAAAACTTCCATAAACATTGACAAATTCTTTGCAACGTGGTACGGTATGCTATTGACGTTTAGCAGGGAAGGATGAAGACATGGAACCACCACCATCGCTCGTGCAACTCTCTGCCACACCTATTTTCAACACCAAAGCAGTCTCTATCGAGACGTCCGTGCCACCCGACACCTTCCGAGCTTGGGAGCGTCGCTATGGCGTGCCGCGTCCACAACGGACACAAGGCGGCCATCGGCTCTACTCCGAACGCGATATCACCATCATCCGCTGGCTCCGCGATCGGACCGCCGAAGGGATGAATATCAGTCACGCAGTACTCTTGTTGACGAATGTGCTCGAAGAAGATGATTCCCTCATCTTGCCCAGTACGACGACGACACGCAGTCTCGACCAAATGGTCAGCGAACTCTCGCGGTCGCTGATTTCGTATGATTCGACCATCGCAGAGCGCATCTTGAGTGAAGCATTCTCGATACACCAGTTCGAACACGTGTTGCTCGAACTCATCCAACCGACCATGGTCGAAATCGGCGAGCTGTGGCACAACGGCACCATCAACATCGCCAGCGAACACTACGCAACCGAGTTTATCCGGCGCAAGTTGTCGAGCCTCATCAATATCTTCGAATCAGTCGCCATGCACGAGACCATCATTGTCGCCTGCGCACCGACCGAGCTCCATGATTTAGGGATCCTCTACGCGAGTTTGTTCCTGTTGCGCCGTGGCTACCGTGTGGTCTATTTGGGTGCACGTGTGCCCAAATCCGACCTGCTCGAAGCAGTTGCCAAGGTCAAACCAGCGATGGTGTTATTGTCTGCGACGACCATCGATGCGTCGATGGCACTGCTTGATGTCGCACAAGCCGTCACCAAAGACTTCCCTACGGTCAAATTCGGCTACGGTGGCCGTATCTTCAATGTGAACCCAGAATTGCGCACATCCATGCCAGGGTACTTTTTTGGGCATGACGCACGCGAGCTTGTAGAGCAAGTGAGTAGTGTTCTTGCAACGTAAGTGCATGTAGTTCCCTCCCCAAAATCGGTATAATACATCTATACCCGTCGTCTATTCGTAAAAGACTATAGCATCGCGTATACCAACACACCCATGGTGACACCGGGGGAGGAATCATATGGTCAGCAATCAACAGACGAGCGGCATTCTTCGTCCACCTGCAGGTGATGCAGCAGCCCTCCTCGAAACCCTCAAACACTTCATCGAACACACCGAACATCATCGTCTAACGGCTGCAAAGCACGTAGTTACCCAACACGAACGCGATGCGGCGTATGGTATTTGCAACGAAATCACGCGACTCCACTCCAAAAGCTTCTACTTCGCAACTGCCCTCTTGCCCGACACCAAACGCCGCGCTATCCGCGCATTGTATGCCTTTTGTCGGACCAGCGACGACATCGTCGATCAAGCAGCCGAGGGTACCGCACCGCAAGCGTTGGCACATTGGGTGTCGTTGGTACACAACCGTACCTCGCCACCCGACAATCCCGTGCTCATTGCATGGAACGATACGGTCCTCAACTACGACATCTCGCAAGAACTCGTCGATGAATTGTTGGCCGGTATTGCAATGGACTTGACGGTGACGCGCTACGAATCTTTCGAAGATCTCTGGCTGTACTGCTATCGCGTCGCATCCGTGGTCGGCCTCATTTCGATGCAAATCATCGGCTACGTCGACGAGGCCGTCGATTATGCTGTCAAACTCGGTGTTGCCTTGCAGTTAACCAATATTTTGCGCGACATCGGCGAAGACGCCAATCGTGGTCGGGTGTACATCCCCCAACAAGATCTGCAACGCTACGGCCTCAGCGACGAAGACATCTTTCAACGCCGCCGGACGCCGCAATTCAAAGCCATGCTCCGCTTCCAAAGCGCCCGTGCCCATGCCCTCTACGAAGCGGCTTGGCCTGGCGTCGGGATGCTCAATCCCGACAGCAGTTTGGCGATTGCCGCAGCAGCGACCATTTATCGTGGCATTCTCGACAGCATCCACAGTGCAGATTACGACGTCTTTACCAAACGTGCCTATGTGCCACTTGTACGCAAAGTAGGATTGCTGATTGGTGCATATGCACGCCTCAAACGGGATTTTCAATAATATGCAATCCAGCGCTGTACAACCAACGCGCATGCACCAACCGACGCAGGGATGGCCACAATGGCCGTATCTGATGTTTCTCTCGATTCTCTTTTTTGGACCGCCCGTCGCAGCACTCTTTATTGCGACTGGGGTGCCCATTATGACCGACCTCGGATGGTTGGCACGCAGCGTTTTGACTACATATGTCTGCCCAACCCCACTCAAAACATATGAACTCTTGGATGCACCAATGGCAGTCTGCACGCGCTGTTGGGGCGCAACCATTGGGTTATGGGTGGGCTGGTTTCTCAGCACTCGCGCAACCCCTGCACCGTTGCAATTCTGGTTCAGGTTGCCTGTCTTGCTGCGATTTGTCACTGCACTCGCTCCATTTGGATTGTGGTGGCTCGAGATTCGATTTTGGCCGACCGCTTCGTATGAACTCCTCCTCGT
>QWQY01000157.1 GCA_003670675.1 Chloroflexota bacterium | reverse complement strand
GTAGCTTTGAGAATGTAACGGATGGTGTGCCTGATAATTGGACGGTTGTGGATACGGTGATCGACTTAGGGGTAACCGTGCTCGGAGGCTGTGTAAGCGTCGACACCACAGATTATTCGACTTATGCTGGTGGACCAACCCAAGACATCACAGATGGGTCGCATAGTCCATTTTCCGCCTCGATTGTGACAAGTGGTGATTTCGGTGCACCAGCAGAAGGAAATAATGCAGTCAAGTTGACTCTCGGTGGCGGTAACGCGGCAGATAGCTATCATGTAAAGCATGGTCCGGCGATTGTCAGCGACGAGTTTAAAGCTCTCGCAGGCCAATTAATCACGTTGAATTGGTTCTCAGCTGCCGGGGGTGATGACTTTGCGGTGATCGGATATTTGCTCGACACCGACGCCAACGGCAATGGCGTTGCCGAAGGGACGGTTGCCGACTGTTCACAAACCGAAGTCCTCGATACACATGGTTCAAGTGTGTCCGGGTGGCAGTACGCTTCCGTGATGGTGCCGGATACACGTAACTTTTATAAGTTCGTATTCGTCAATGGAACGCATGACTTATCGGGTGGCAGGTTTTCGGGCGCATTGTTCTGGATTGACAACATTTCGCAAGGTGCATCACAGACCGTCTTAATGGATTTGAGTGATGTGACTGGGAAGAATTTCTTTGTCGGTGGTGGTACGAGCGCACCGTTCTCAATCGCTGGACAAGCAACAGCATCGTCTGGGTTGACCAACATAACATATGCTTCCACAACACCGCTGGTATGTACGGTGAGTGGTACAACCGTAACCATTACTGGTCACGGAACATGTACCCTGAGCGCCGCGCAGCCTGGTGGTACCGATGGATCGGGCACGCTCTGGGCAGCTTCTTCGGCTGTTACGTCGTCATTCGTAGTGACCAATACTGCACCGACGCCACAAACCATCACATTTGGGGCACTTTCTGACAAGAGCCAAAGTGCAGCACCGTTCAGTGTCTCTGCAACCACGAGCTCCGGTGGAACGGTGACCTACACGTCGTCGACGACGGCCGTTTGTACCGTGACATCCGCTGGTGTGGTGACGCTCAAGACCAGCGGAACGTGTACGATCACAGCAAATGCTGCTCAGCAAACCATCGGTGGTACGTTGTATGCAGCAGCGACGCCAGTATCACAATCATTTACCGTGAATGCTGCCCAGACGATTACCTTCAATCCGACGGACAAGCTCTACACATCACCCAACTACAATTTGACTGCCACTACATCGTCGGGCTTGCCGTTGACTTATACGTCATCGACACCATCGATTTGTACGGTGACATCGAGTGGTACGGTCGATTTGCTGGATGTTGGTACATGCACCATTACCGCGTCACAAGCAGGTGGGACATCGGGTGGCACAACGTACGGTGCTGCTTCGGTGACGAAGTCGTTCGAAGCGACCCCTGCTGGCCAGACCGTCAACTTCCCAACACTGCCAGAATGGCGGCTGTATGAAGGTGACGAAATCACCCCAGCAGCTACTGCTTCGTCCGGGCTGCCCGTAACGTACACAACCACGACCCCACTGGTCTGCACGATTGTTGGTGGCAAGATCAACGTTGTTGGGTTGGGCAAGTGTACGGTCAAAGCAATCGCTGCGGCTGGTGCGATTGGAGGGACCAAGTATGGCGAATCGGCAGAAGTAACCCGCGAGTTCTTCATCACCGACACAAAGCCAACTGCAACCTTCACGCCGACCAATACCCGCACACCAACGCCGACACTGACTCCTACCCCGATTCCGTTCTTGCTCAAAAAGGGCGCCATCGGTGCATCGTTTGTGCTCGGTTTGCTCCAGAACGACACATTGGTGACTTGGGGTATGAACCGTGAGTTCCAAGCAAACATTCCACCATGCTGTGGCTCGGGGATCCAAGACATCGCTGTGGGCACCAACTTCGCCTTGGCACTCAAGGGTGGCCGTGTCTATGGTTGGGGCGCCAACACCAAAGGTCAGTTGAAGTTCCCCAAGAACGTGCAGTCTGGCATCAAAGCAGTTGCTGCAGGTGGCGCACATGGTTTGGCGCTGACGAACGCAGGCAAAGTCATCGCCTGGGGCGACAACGGCTTCAAACAGGCCGCAGTGCCACCGTTGGCCAAAGTTGTCAAGAGCGTTGTCGGTGGGAGCAATCACACCGTGGTCTTGTTCACCGACGGTACGGTCAAAGCATGGGGTTCCAACGCCAACAAACAGTCTTCTCCGCCGACGACATTGAAGGGTATCACCCAGATTGCTGCCGGTCTCGATCACAATTTGGCTCTCAAGGGTGATGGAACGATTACTGCATGGGGTGGAAATACCCACGGCCAAGCTACGATTCCTTCCAACGCTATTGACATCAAACAGGTCAGCGCCGGTACGCAGTTTTCGATGGCCGTCAAGAACAACGGCGAAGTCCTCGCCTGGGGACGCAACGATTACAACCAGACGTTCATTCCGTCCGAGTACACCGACATCTACAGCGCATTCGCCGGGTATGCCAACACCATCCTCGGTCTGCGCAATGGTCGTGTAATCGTACTTGGTGACCAGTCGAATGGGATCAACGCCTCACGGACGCCGACCAAGACGGCTACACCAACCCCATAACCATGCACCTGCATGCATGGTCATGGATGAATATTTCGGAACGGTTAGCCGGTTTGAAACAGAAGAAGCGGGACGCATTGCGCGTCCCGCTTTTTCTTTTGAGGTGGGGAAGATTAGATTGGGGCGTGGAAAATTGATTGGGGCAAGGAAGATTGACTGAGGCGGGGTTTATCACAATAAACCCCGCTCAAAACATTCTCTGTGGGCCGCAGCATGCCGCGGCCTTACGGGATCTTTGGTTTTGCATTTCATAATCCCGCTCAATGGATACTTTGGATCGAAATCTGGTGTGAAAGAGAAAGAGCGGGACGCATTGCGCGTCTCGCTCTTTTTTGGCGGGGAGGATTGGATTGGGGCGGGGTTTATTGCAATAAACCCCGCTCAAAACATTCTCTGCAGGCCGCAGCATGCCGCGGCCTTACGGGTTCTTTGGTTCTCGATCTAATAAACCCCGCTCAAAATAACCATATCAGAACTGACTGTCGCGCCAGCCGGGTTTGTCACGGTGCACGTCATATGCCTGGCGCAGTTGCTGTGTAAACTCGGGATGGACGTGATAGATGCTCATCATCCACCAGATATCACCAGGCAATGCTGCAATCAAATCGGTCACCGGCTCTGAAGACCAACTTCGCCAGACCTCATCATCGTTTTCGTCGAAATCCATTGAGGATCCCTCCTGCCAAAACCACCAGACACCATCGGTTTGGCGTGCATAAATGGTGCACCCACCACCTTCAAGACCCAGTTCTGCCGCGATTATTTTCTCCATGAATTTTTCCTTAACTCATTCGATAGGCATCGGGGGTGAGACGACGAATGTGTTGACAGAGTTGTGTAAATTAGAACACTGCGGGGAGGGTTTGCCCCGACGTTCCCATGCATCTACGGCCATCCGGTTTGGCCGCGCAGCTGGTTGTCGCTCTGGGCGCGCGCGTCTCCCATTACTACTAACCTTTTAATTTTTATCTACTATCTATTATGGTAAACTGCCCAGAACGCATGTGAGTGAGGCACCGATGCAATCACACATCCCCGACATCCAGACCAAAATGCAGACCGCTGCACTCGACCCGGCCGCCATCGGCGCATTCATCGACGCATACGGTCAACTCGCTGCCGGCGCGAGCGGCATGCTCCCCGAGGCGACCATCCAACCGGTGCGCGACGTCCCCGCCCTGGGCGCGCTCGATGCACACGCTGCCGCGGGCACTGCGGCCCTCAAAAAAACCATCGTGCTGCGCCTCAACGGCGGCCTGGGCACCGGCATGGGCCTCGAGCAGGCCAAATCGCTGCTGCGCGTGCGCGGTGACGACACGTTCCTCGATATCGTCGCCAAACAGCACCGCGCCCTGGTGCAACAGACCGGCGTGTCGCTGCCGCTGGTCTTTATGAACAGCTTTGCTACCGATGACGACACGCGGGTCTATCTGGCGCGCTACCCCGACCTCGACACACGCTACGTGGTGCAGGGGCGCGTCCCCAAGATTCGCGTCGACACATTGGCCCCCATCGACTGGCCGGCCGACCCCGAGCTCGCATGGTGCCCGCCCGGTCACGGCGAGCTGTACCGCGTCTTGTGGAGCAGTGGTGTGCTCGACGCACTCATCGCCGACGGCTACGAGTACGTCTACTCGGCCAACATCGACAACCTGGGTGCCACCATCGACACGCGCATTTTGGGCTACATGGCCAGTCAGCAGATCCCCTTTGTGATGGAGGTGACGCGGCGCACCGAGGCCGACCGCAAAGGCGGGCACCTGGCGCAACGCCCCGACGGCCAGTATGTGCTGCGTGAGAGTGCGCAGTGCCCGCCGGCCGATATGGACGCCTTCCAAGACATCGAGCGCCATCAGTTCTTCAATACCAACAACGTCTGGTTTGCCCTCAAACCCCTGCGCGCATTGCTGGCCGCCAACGGCGGTTTTCTGCCGCTGCCGATTATCGTCAATCGCAAAACCGTGGACGTGCGCGACCCGGCCTCGCCGGCGGTCATCCAGCTCGAGAGCGCCATGGGCGCCGCCATCGGCCTGATTACCGGCGCACAAGCAGTAGCCGTGCCGCGCGAACGCTTTATGCCGGTCAAAAGCTGCCAAGATCTGCTGGTGTTGCGTTCGGATTGCTTTGCCCTCAACGACGCCTACCACCTGGTCCAGCGCAACCCCGGCCAGACACTGCCCATCGTGCAGCTCGATCAGCACTTTTATAAGGTCATCAGCGACTTCGAGCAGCGCTTCCCCGCTGGATCACCGCAGCTGCAGCAGTGCAGCGCGCTGACCGTGACGGGCGATGTGACCTTTGGGGCAGATGTGTCGTGTACTGGTGCGGTGACCATTCGGGCTGCCGCCGCGGCGCACATCGCGGCGGGTACGCAATTGCCTGATGGACTGCATTCTATTGCCTGATACGGCACTGAATGTGTTGACAAACGCGGTGCGTCCGTGTTACAACAAATGATGAATGACATAATGTATTTGCCCCTGTGGCAGCTGGTATAGAAAGAAGCATCCATGTCGCGACCGACCTACCTCGAGGCCCTGACCCAGCGCGTGCTCATCTATGACGGGGCAATGGGGACCAGTATCGACGACTTCGATCTG
>QWQY01000156.1 GCA_003670675.1 Chloroflexota bacterium | reverse complement strand
CACGTCCATCTGATCGGATACCGGTGGGCGATTCAACCCGACCGTCAACTTGCCGTTGAGCGCATATTGTGCAACAGCCAAGATGGTTGCGTCTGATACCGCGGTGCGATACAGACGGAACGCGTCGAGATTCATTCCACTCGCGCCGAACGAGAGGGGTTCTTGCCCCTGGAGTAATGCATCGCCAGTTTGCTGTGCGCCAGAGGTTACACCCGTCGAAGCAATCAGCCGTAGTGCCAGCGTGCCATTGCTTACTCGCGCTGCAATGACATACCAACTCCCTACCGCCATCCGCGCCGATGTGGTGACGCTGACACTCCCCATGGTCAGTGTGGGCACGCCGTTGTTCACCCAGAGTTTGAATTGATTGCCACCACTCACCGCGGTTCCCGTCTGCGCAATCACTTGCGTCAGGGCTGCGATTTTCACTTTCGTAATGAGTGTGAAATCATGATTGGTCAACAACGTCGCAAACCCCGTCGGGTACTGCGCAGCGGATGCGAAGTTGTTGACAGAAGCGCCACTGACCGAGACGCTCTGCGTCTGACCATACGTGCTGTAGTCTGTGGTGCCATCCGGTGCAACAAGTGGGAGACATGACATCAAGGCAGGATCTTCACAGGTGTTTGCCAGCATCCGCAACTGTTGTCCTGACAGTGCACGGCTTTGGATCTGGATATCGCGCATGCTGCCTGCAAACGAATTGGCTGCTGCATCACGCCCGATGCGCAGGCTGCCAAAGCTTCCTGGGTATGCAACCGGGTTGTTTTCGGAGGCAACCAATATTCCATTCACATAAATGTTGCGTTTTTGTTTTTCGAACACAAAGGCAAGGTGCGCCCATGTGTTAAGCGGCAAGGCGTTGGGCGCGCTGAGGGTCGCGCCCCCGAGCGTGAAGACGGGCTTTTCGAGTGCGAGGGCAACCTGCAGCGGTGCGCCACTGTTGGAACTCTGCACAATTGTACGTACGGCAGTCGATTGCCCTTCGGGACGGACCCAGAGTGCAATCGACATGTCTTGAAAGCTGATGGTGTTGCCGACGGCGGGGGTAGTGCTGAGCGCAGTATTACTGGTGAAGCGCCAGCTCCCGTCGCTCGCCGTGTATTGTGGACAGGCCACCGCACTCGCGCAGGTCAAATGGCTTTCGTTGGGCGAGACATCGGTAAACGAAAACGGATAACTGGCAGGAACTTCATCGAATTTGACACAAAGCTGATTATCCGCAAACACACAACTGTTCGTGTAGACCGATTGGTTGCTTGCGTTATTGACGGATCCCGGGACTGCAAACGTGCCATCGAATGACGATGTTGCCGCTGCAGCCAAACCCATAGCAACGGTTTTGTCGGTGCTGTATGCGTTTTTTTCTGAAGTGCCGGTAACCGTTGTCAACCCTTGCATGCTTCGACCGAGGAGCTTGTTGGTCGAGTTTATGCTGTAGGTCACCCGATCACCGGGCCGCACCACGAAGTCGCTGCTGTTTGGCAGTGTGCCGTTTTTGAGCATCTGGATTTCGGTAGGACGCAATGCAATTTGATACACCGCGACATCATCAATGCCACCGACAAACTTTGGTACGTAATTGAGGGTGTACGTGCCTACGGTCAATTCGCTATCCGAGACAACGGTGTCACGCAGGAGCGTACCCACCTTCGTGCGGGCAGCTTCGACGCCATCGACGTAGATGACCAATGCCGAATCGCCGTAGGTAACTGCCAAGTGTGACCAGCGGTTGAGCGGGACGATGGGTGCGGTTGTAAAGTCTACTGCGCCGTTTGTTGTTTCGAGCAAGACACGGATTGCACCTGTTGCGGTCCGGAGAACTGCCACATGCCCGAATTGGTTAAACAGTGTCTGATAGGCGGCAACGGTCGGTTTGAGTGAGAGTGACAAGGTAAATTGTGTCGAAAACAGTGACTGATTGCCGGTGCCTGCACTGAGTCCTTGTGCGCCGGTATAGACTGCAAAAGGGTTGCTCGGGCGTTCGGTCGTGTTGAGTGCAGGGCATGTGCCGATACAACGCAGGGTCGTTGCAGCGCTGCCGTTGCCCAAAAATACGCCGGTTGCTTGGCGTTCAAAACCGACTTGGATTAACGGTGCGAGCGCTTCACGCAGGCCGCCGTTGACCGCCAGGATTTCGCCGCTGTTTTTGGCATAGGGGCTCCAGCCGAGGACTTTCTCACGGAGGTCGATGATGCCGTCGTTATCCGCGTCGGCGCTGTTGGGGTCCGACCCCGTCCAGGTCGTGCTGGGTACGCCATTCACTATTGCGTAGACAACTTCCCAACCACCACTGACGACACCATTGCGCATGTGGACGACTTCTTCGCCATCCAACAATCCGTCACCGTCGGTGTCGGCAGCCATGGCGTCGGTATTGAACTGCGCCTCTTGGGCATCGGTTAAGCCGTCATTATCACTGTCTGGATTGCCGGCAAGGGTACCTACAGCTTTTTCACGATTGTCAGCGACACCATCTGCATCACTGTCATATGCGTTATCGCGGCTGCCCATCGTGACTTCGATGTCATTGCTGAGCCCATCGTTGTCTGCATCGATGAAGGTCGGGAAGGCCGGGACTGCATCGAGTGGTGACCAGGCAAACGTATACCCTTGTGCATCAGCACGCAACGCAATAAACTCTTCGATCGTTGCTGGGAAGATGTCGTATTTCGTTTTGGAGGTTTCATTGATGTTGATGTACTTCGGGTTGCCGGTGTGTGTCTCGATATAACAAATGGGGATAACGGCGATAAATATAAAGAGGAGAAAACAGGTCTGTTGCGGTACTTTGTAGGCCGTCGAAAGGTATAAATCCGGTTGGCTCACATTGATGCCGCTGCTATCAAACGGCGCATCATAGTTAATGGTGACGGATTTGCGGTATTGGTACGTTTTTTCTCCGTCGACATAATATTCGCAGCCCTCAACCGCCGTATCGCAGTAGCTGTTCGCTGTCCACTGCCCACGCTGGCTACCTGTCGAAATGCTGCCACTCATGTTGATTTGCGCCGGGTCGAGTGCATAGTTGAATGATGCGTCGCGGGTATCTTGACGATTCCATTGCCAAAACCATGGCAATGCCATCCATGTTGAGGGGAACGGCATCCGTTCAATGTAATCCGTTACCTTGATGCCGTTGGTCATGCTATTGCCCACCCTGAACCCGGCAGACGGGTTTTTGATTTGGGGGCTGACGCCATCAACCTTCATGTACCGTGACCAAGGATCATCGGGGTCCACCACAATGTTCGAGGCATACGGCGTAAAGAAATTCGCTAGGATGCCTGTGATGCCGCCACACAGCCATTTGCCCGCAGTGCTTCGTTGTTCTTTTTCGCTCAACGTCGCACAGGCGATCGCTGCAAGCGCGTCCAAGACGGCGATGACCGCACCAATGATTTGACCGACCACTGGGATTGCTGTCAGCGCGAGGACAAACAGAATCGCAATGGTCTGACCAATCATGCCGGCGATTGCGTTACCTTTTTGCCAGCCGTACTCTGCATTGATCGCAGCGATAATTCCGACTGCCCAGGTGGCGGCAATTGCCACCCCGATCATGACCGGGCCGAGGACTTTCATGAATTTCGCAGCGGTTCCGGCTTTGGCGACGGTAGCCGCAGCACCGGCGGCTTTGGTCATTGCGCCCGACAGGCTACCTGCTGCCTTCACTGCAGCCGATACTGCTTTGACTGCATTGACCGTCTCGCGTACTGCCAACACCAGATTGACGCTATTCACAATCAATGCCTGGGTTTTTGGGCTTACCGAGGTGCTCGAATCAAATGTTGAGCCTAAGCTGAATGCGGAGTTAAATATGGTAATCGCTGCTACCAAAATCCCCGCTTTACTATCCGTCTCAATGGCGGATAAACTTTGGGCCGCGGCTGCAACTGCAGTCGATTGTGTGGTCGCAGAGTCTGATTCTTTCGAAGCGCCGGCTACATTTGCAAGGCGGAACTGCTGAATCTGCTTATTGATGAATGGAGCATATGTTGTATACGTGTTGGTGATTTCATCAGTCCATACCGTCTTTGCACTGGTGGTGAAGCGCGCTTTGGTGACACCGGCGAGGATTCCTGATATCTGCGATTTTTTGTAGCCCTTGGCCACTGGCGTACCAAACGATGTCAATGTCGCGAGCAGAAGGGTCTGGTTGAGGGTGTTCCACTCTTTTTCGGTCAGTGCGGTTGGGGTGGCGCCGCGCACAAATTGCTGCTGCACGAGCGAAAGCTCGGTCGCAACATCTGCCGAATCAGTCACTGCCACCCACTGGCCGCCTTTAACCCGATACATCAGTCCATTGGTCGTCCGTGAAATGGTAGCGTCTTCATCCAGAAAGTTGAGGCTGTTGTCACTGAACGACAACGAGACGTTGCGTTCGGTGGTTTCGGTCGTTATCACCATCCCCAAGCGACATTCGATCGTGGTTCTGGATTCACAAGCTGCGCGATAGGTTGCAGCCTCGGCACATGCATCGGCTTTTGCGTTTTTGCGGCAGAGCGAGGCATTCAGAATTTTTGGTATTTCGGTTGTGTTGACTGCCACCATGTGGAGCATAGTGTCGTATTCGAAACTAGACGCCCGTGAGGCACTTTTGCTAATGCCGTAGGCAGTCGTGGCGACAGCAGCAGCAGTGTTACGTGTGTTGTCGAACAAAACCGAAAGTGCTTTGTCCGTATCGGTGCCACTAATCTGGAGAAAAGGCAAGTCAACAAAACTGTTTTTGACCACATTTGCTAGTTGCGTAATTGCCAATCGGCGTTTGCTGGCGTCAGTCACTTCGGCTTTTGTGGCGTCTTCGTAGATCAGTGTAGCTTTGGCACCAAGGTTTTCGGTTGCCTGCATGCCTACCAGGTTCCAGTCACCGTAGTAGCTTTGCAGGAGCGAGCTAAATTCTACCCGCTCGGCATCGGTACACTCGAGTTTATCTGCTGGGCAGCTGTCCTGGATCGAAGAAACAAGCCATTGCAAGCGGACCTGATGGTTGGTTGTCCAGGCTTGTGCCCCGGTTTGGTAGTACATTTTGGTAGAGTACGCGACAATCGATCCATTGCTGTCGTAATCAGGGTTGAGTGGACTGCTGACCGTCACTTCGTTTGTCTTGGTGTTGCCTTGCGTGTCACGGCTCCAGCCGATACTCAAGCCGTATGGATTGGTCTTGCTGGTATCCACACACGAGTTTGCGTCTGCCGGGTTCAACTTCACGATATTGGTCAGATCGGCAGGGCAGGCTTTGGTGGGTAGATTG
>QWQY01000155.1 GCA_003670675.1 Chloroflexota bacterium | reverse complement strand
GTACGAGCGGGCGAAGACGACGGTCTTGGTGGCAGGGCGACCGGTGTAGGTGCAGGTGCCCGAACCGCCGGGTTGGTCGTTGGGGATGCAGCGGATGGTGGCGCGGGTTTCTTCTTTGATGCGCTTCTCGTCGGCGCTGTCACCGTCCCACCAGCAGACCGCGAAGCCAGTCTCGATGGCTGCTTTGAGCTCGTCGTAGCTGGTGACGGTGGTGGTGTGATCGGTACGGAATTTGAGCGCGCGCTGATAAAGGGCATCTTGGATTTCGGCGAGCAGGGCGACGACGCGCTCGGTCAGGCCGTCCTGGGGGACGAAGCTCTTGCCGTCGCGGCCGGGGATGTCGCGGCGTGCCAAGGCAACCGAGCCCTTTTCGACGTCTTTGGGGCCGACTTCGATGCGCACGGGTACACCCTTGACTTCCCATTCGTTGAACTTAAAGCCAGCAGTGAGGTGTTCGCGCTCGTCGATTTTGAAGCGGATAGCACCCTTCCAGCCCGTAGTGATGCGCTTGACGGCGTCCATCACGAGGGCTTTCTCGGCGTCGTTTTTGTAAATGGGGACGACGATGACCTGGATGGGGGCCAAGCGCGGTGGCACAATCAAGCCGTCGTCGTCGCTGTGGGCCATGATGAGTGCGCCAATGAGTCGGGTGCTGACGCCCCAGCTGGTGGTCCAGGCGTACTGGACGGTGTTGGCTTGGTCGGTGAACGAAATGTCAAACGCCTTGGCGAAGTTTTGGCCCAGGTTGTGGGACGTGCCGGCTTGCAGGGCGCGGCCGTCTTGCATCATGGCTTCGACGCAGTAGGTGCGCAGGGCGCCGGGGAACTTCTCGCTGTCGGTTTTGAGGCCGCGCAGGACGGGCAGGGCCATTTCTTTTTCGATGAAGTCGGCATAGACGTCATCGAGGATCATGAGCGTTTCGGTCTCGGCCTCGGCCTCGGTGGCATGGACGGTGTGGCCTTCTTGCCAGAGGAACTCGGCGGTGCGCAAGAACGGGCGGGTGCGCATCTCCCAACGCATCACGTTGGCCCACTGATTGATCAGGATGGGCAAGTCGCGGTACGAGCGGACCCATTTGGCGTAGAAGTAGCCGATGATGGTCTCGGAGGTGGGACGGATAACGTAGGGCTCGGTGAGCTCTTCGCCACCAGCACGGGTGACTTCGGCGACTTCAGGGGCAAAGCCCTCGACGTGCTCGGCTTCTTTGGTCAGAAAGCTCTTGGGGATGAGCAGGGGGAAGTAGGCGTTGACGTGACCGCTTTCTTTGATGCGGCTGTCGAGGCCGGTTTGAATCCCCTCCCAGATGGCATAGCCGGTCGGTTTGAAGACGATACAGCCGCGGACGACTTCGGCATAGTCGGCCAGGTCGGCTTCACGGACGATATCGAGGTACCACTGCGAATAGTCTTTGGCGCGGGGCGTTATTCCGTCTTTGGCCATGGTGAGGTGTCCTTTGTTATTGCGGTAGGTCGTCATTGTACCATGTGGCGTTTTTGGGCAACTGCGGACTATGCGTCGAGGCGCGCTTGGAGGGCGACTGTCGAGCGCTGGAGGTCACCATCGGCGCGGAAGAACGCACTGCCCACCACCACGTCGTCGACGCCGGCGGCAGCCACGGTGGCGATGGTGTCGAGGGCGATGCCGCCGTCGACTTGGATCTGCGTCGAAAGCCCGTTGGCGTCGATGTAGGCGCGCAGGGTACGGATTTTGGCGGTCGACTGCGGGATGTATTGTTGCCCGCCGAAGCCCGGGTTGACGGTCATCATGAGCACGGTGTCGATGCTATCGAGGACTTCGTAGAGTGATTGCAACGGGGTGGCCGGATTGATGGCGACACCGACATGTGCGCCGCAGGCGCGGATGAGCTGGATGGTGCGATGGAGGTGTGGCGAGGCTTCGACGTGGATGCTGATTTGGTTGGCGCCGGCCTTGGCGAAGGCCTCGACATAGCGCTCTGGCTCGACAATCATCAGATGGGCATCGAGGTAGGCCGTTGGGCCAAGGGCGCTGCGGAGGTGTGCAAGCACGGGCATCCCAAAGGTGATATTGGGGACAAAGCGGCCGTCCATGACGTCGTAATGCAGGCGATCGCCGCCGGCTGCGAGTGCGGCTGCGGCGTCTGCACCGAGCGTGGCAGCATTGGCCGAGAGGAGTGAGGGGCTCAGGCGGATGGAGCGGTTGACCGCACGGGCATACAACATAGCGAGGCTCGCTTTTCTATGACAGCAACGTATCGGGAGCGATGGTGCGCCCCTCGTGGGCAGATCGATATGCGCCGTGGACCAGCTGCAGTGTGGCGATGTTGTCGCGCGCGCTGGTGATGGGATCGGTGCCGGTCTGGATGGCGTGCATGAGGCTGGCCATTGGGCCAATGAAGGCATCGGGGATCCACAAACCCGTCAGGGGGATATCGACCAATTCATCGCCGTGGCGGGCATAGGCCAGCGTATCGGTGCGGCCGTGCGGGTAGTCGTACATCGACCCGATGGTGCCGCTGATGATGCCTGCAGTGCCGAGAAAGCGGAAGGTGGCAGCGGTGGCGCGCGAGGCGTCGTGGTGATTGACCATCACGCTCGCCTGGAGCCCGTCGGGATAGTCCAGGATGGTAATGGTCTTGGTTTCGGCACGTTCGGGTTGGCCCGGGTAGCGGGCGTGGCGACTGGTCAGCGCGGTTGGATTGCCGAACAGGTGGCGCAGGCTGTCGAGGTAGTGGATGCTGTGGTACATGACATCGAGGTGATCCGAATCACGGAGCCAGGGCCACATGTGCCACGGGGTCTCGGCACTGACCCAAATCTGGGCATCGGTCGGCTGGCCGATGGCGCCGCTGCGGATGAGGTCGGCACTGGCGGCAATCCCGGCGCTCCAGCGCATTTGTTGGTTGACCGCGACGTACCGTTGCGCGCGTTCGCCGGCGGCGGCAATGGCTATCGCGTCGGCGAGGTCCTCGGCCAGGGGTTTTTGGCAGAGGAGGTGTTTGCCGGCCGCGAGCGCTTGTTCGGCGATAGCGCGTTGCTCCCACGCAGGGACGGCGATGTCGACGATGGTGACTGCGGGATCGGCCAATAGTTCTGCCAGACTCGTATAGACCCGGCCGATGCGGTGCGTCGCAGCGGTGTGGGCCGCTGCGGCGGGATCGCGGTCGTAGCATCCGACGATCGTCAGTTGGTGGGTACGATACGCTGGCAGGTGCGCGTAGTTGACAATTCCGCCGCATCCGACGATGGCGATGCCGTAGTCGTGGATGGGCGGGAGAGTGGGGATGTATGTAGGGGTCGGAATGGGTGTATGCATGGCCGTATTTTAGCGCATCCATGCAACCCGGTGGGGAATTATGCGCGTGTGAGCGCCTCGGGATTGAGCCCTTGCAGTTCGGGTAGTACAAAGCGGCCGTCTTTGCGGATGAGGACGCCATCGAACCATATCTCACCGCCGCCTACGGCAGGGTCTTGGCGACAGACAATGTCCCAGTGGATTTGGCTGTCGTTGCCGTTGGAGGCTTCTTTGTAGCACTGCCCTGGGGTGAGGTGGAACGAACCGGCAATTTTTTCGTCGAACAGCGTGTCGCGCATCGGGTTGCTGATGTACGGATTGACGCCAAAGGACCACTCACCGAGGTAGCGGGCGCCTTCGTCCGAGTCGAGGATTTCGTTGAGTTTGGCGGTGTTGGCGCCAGCCTCGGCCTTGACGATTTTGCCCTGGTCAAAGGCGAAATGGACGTTGGTGAAGAGGGTCCCGCGGTACAACGTCTCGCAGTTGTAGGTAATGTAGCCTTCGACGGATGTTTTGACGGGGCAGGTATAGATCTCGCCGTCGGGAATATTGCGTTCGCCGAAGCATGGCACGACGCCGATGCCTTTGATGCTGAAGCGCAGGTCCGTCCCCGGGCCTTTGATGTGGACTTGGTCGGTGCGGCGCATCAGGGCCTCGAGCGGCTCCATCGCGCGTTGCATGGCGTCGTAGTCGACCCCGGCGCAGACGTTGAAGTAGTAGTCCTCGAACGCCTCGGTGCTCATCCCGGCGGATTGGGCCATGGCAGGCGATGGCCAGCGCAGGACAACCCACTTGGTTTTGGGGACACGGACTTGGGAGTGTACGTGATTCCACCAGTGACGCTCATAGAGGTCCATTTTGTCGCGGGGTACATCGCTCATTTCGGAGGTGTTGTTCGAACCGCGCATACCGATATAGCACTGCACACCTTCCATGCGCTGGCGTTCGACGGCGCCGATGAGTTGCATCTGATCGGCGGTGGCCGCCTGATACAACGCACGGAGGACTGGCTGCTGGTAGGTGCTGACGAGCGGTTGTCCGCCGACTGCGGCGACGGCTTTGATGAGCGCAACCGTCATGTCGGTGGGGATGTCGTAGGCTTCGATGAGAACCTTCTCGCCGGGTTGGACGCGCACCGAGTGGCGCACGAGCAGTTCGGCCAGGCGTTGCATGCGGGGATCGAGCATAAGGAACCTCTCCACATAAAATCAATACCCGTAGTATACCAAGCTCCTCTCGCACGATGTGTCACAGCAGTGGTTGTTGGTGGTACACTGACCGGTAGGTCAGTATGCGAATGGAAGATTGAAATGATGGATGATAAAGCACGAAATCGCTTGTTGCTGGTGTTGTTCCTCGGGGTGTTGATGGCCGCGTTGGACATCGCCGTGACGGGGCCAGCGCTGCCAGCGATGACCGCGCAGTTTGGGATGTCGACGTCGACAGCGTCGTGGATTTTTGGGATTTATATTGTCGCCAATCTGGTATCGACCCCGTTGTTGGCCAAGGCATCGGACCGCTACGGCCGGCGCACGAGTTTTCTGGCGAGCGTGGTCTTGTTTGGCATTGGGTCGTTGGTGGTTGCCAGTGCGACTGATGTGACGGTGTTGTTGGTGGGTCGGGCCATTCAGGGATTCGGTGCCGGTGGCATCTTCCCGGTCGCGAGTGCGGTGGTTGGGGAGGTCTTCCCCGTCGAACAACGCGGGCGTGCACTCGGACTCATCGGCGCAGTCTTTGGGATTGCGTTTCTGGTGGGGCCGATTATCGGCGGCGTGTTGCTCATCTTTGGCTGGCCGTGGTTGTTCTGGGTGAACGTCCCCATCGTGGTGTTGATTATTGGTTTGGGTCTGCGGCTGCTGCCAAACACGGGTGGGAACGAAGGCAAGCCGTTTGATGTGCTGGGTAGTGCATTGATGAGTGCAATCTTGATAGCGTTGGCGTATGGCTTGCAGGGGATCGGCAATCAGAGCGTCGGCATGTATGCAATTGTGGGCGCACTCATCGCAGT
>QWQY01000154.1 GCA_003670675.1 Chloroflexota bacterium | reverse complement strand
TGCTCGCGTATGCCACCAGCAAAGGTGCGTTGATGACCCTGACCCGTAATCTCGCCGCAGCGCATCGACACGAGCACATCCGATTCCATTGCCTCAATATTGGGTGGACGCATACGGACGGCGAGGATCGGCTCCAACAACAGCTCCAAGGACGCTCGGATTGGCATGTGGCAGCCGGCAAAACACGACCGACCGGTGTCCTGTTGCGCCCGACCGATATCGCAGCGGCAGGTCTGTTTTATGCGAGTCCTGCTGCTGCGGCATTTTCGGGTGCAGCTGTAGACCTCGAACAAATGCCGATATAGGATTCAAGCATGTAGTAGCACACTGCGTACACATCCTGCGTACCTTTTTGAGGTGCTGCGACGGTAGTACTAGTGAACGTTCATGCAGTAGGGTATGAACGACACAAAGGAGGCGCATATGCGCAGCATCGCAGGGACACTCAATAGTGTGGAGTTGATTGGCTGGTTGGGGAACGACACCGAGCTCAAGACCATCGGCCAAAAAAGCAAAGTGTGTAGCTTCAATGTTGCCACAAAGCGCCGCACGGGCAACGCTTCGACCGGCTACGGCTACGAGTCGGAGTGGATGACGGTCGAGGCATGGGACCGCTTGGCAGAGCGGTGCGCCAAAAACCTGAGCCGCGGGAGCCGCGTACTGGTCCGTGGGAGCTTACTGACGCAATCGTGGGAAGATAAGCAGACCGGCCAGAAGAAATACCGCACGGTGGTTCGTGCCAATGATTGTGTCGTCTTGAGCCCGGTTGAAACGGACGAATCGGTCGACGAGACCGACGAGGCATAATAACGCTGCCCCCTGCATAGGTTGGTGGTGACCGATGCAGGGGGTGTTTTTTTATTGGCGGGCTGCGCGTTTTTGATCCAGCTTTTTTTCTGCATCGAGTCGCTCGAGTGCATATTCTTTGAGGTCGACAAAGTGCATCGCAGCGGTGAGTTCGGGGTGGACATCACGCAACAATCGATAGATGTCTTGGGCGACACGGCGGTACGAAGGGTGCCCTTGGGGCGTCGACCGGAGCTCACACAGGTGGAACGCTTCGCGCAGATTGAGCGAAATTCGCCAGCGCATATGACACGCCATGGGGACCGCATATTGACTTGCATCGGGGAGATCACCACGGATTTGGCGGGTGACGGCGATAGCCGCCTCGATGGCAGCGCGGAACGGGGCATCAAGTCCCGCAGCCACGAGTTCGGGCGGCACGGTGTACCCCAGTTCGACGCCATACGGTTGCCGCTCTTGGGTCAGCATCCGGTGGCGTTGCAGGTCGCGGTACGCGCCGATGTCAGCCACAATGTCGAACGTGTACTGTGCTTCTTCGAACGCCCGACCCGGCTTGTGAAAGCGTACTGCACGCTCACCGCAGGCCGCTTTGACGATGCTTGCAAGCTGGCTCGTGGTCAGTGTGGCCACATGTGCAGCGACTGATTGATAGTCTGTGTCTGCATGAGGGTAGAGGATTGCCGTGACCACGCGCTGGAGTGCGTCTGGCTGTGCATGGACCAATGTCACACCTGGTTCTTGTGGCGTATCCATTCCCTGCAGGGTTGCCGCTGCAGATTTGCCTGCCTGACGAATATCTGCGAGGTACGCACGCAGCGCCGCTCCACGGGGCGAACTTGCACGCTTCACAAACGATGGAATCAGCGCACCCAAGGCATCTGCGAGTGCGGTTTGCAACTCTCGCAGTTCGGTCAACTCATGTGAACCAGCGCGGGTCATCAGGTACTCAAATGCGCGGCCGTTACCGTACATCCCAACATTGGTACGGGTCGCCATGGGCAAGAGCCCACGGAGCAGGTCGAAGGCTTTGGCACGCGTCGCTGATGTATACGCACGTTCACTGGTGTCGGCGTCGCGCGGGGATTGATGTTGGACCCACGTGATGGTCGGGGCAAGCAGCGTAGCGTAGGTGTCGAACAAACCGTCCATTGCGGCGATGTACGCATCAACATGCGTAGATTCCATGATGGACTGTTCACGCACATAGCGATATGCACCATTGATTTTTGTGGTGAACGAAACATACCGTGTTGATTTTTCGAGGGGTGAAATGCCTATGCGGGCGTCTTCGAGGATTTTGGCAGCAACATTGCTGATTTCTTCGCAGGCGACGTGTGCACCACCGAGTTCGGCCACCGAGTCGTCCCCATACCCTACCAGGACCCGATCGTAGAACGCTTCGGCCTGCTTGGTCGCCACAATTTGGTCGGCGCTGGTGTTGGTCGGTGCAGCAACAAGCTGATGAAACCCTGACTCTGGTTGCTGAATAAATTCGTCCAACAATATCCGGCGAATCGATTTTTCGCTGCGTGAATAGCGCGAAAAAAGCGCTCCTTTGACCACTTCGGGCAAGTTGCGTAACCCAAAGATGCGCGCGTCGATACTCGTCACAAATGGCTCGAGCACGGCACGCTCCGTCGCGGTGAATTCGGGTTGCAGCGGGGTGTCGTTCATGCGGTCTGTCCTCTTGTGTTACAGAATTTGGTCGTCATCGACCGCAGGATGCGGCACAATGAGGACCTGATCGACGTGGGGACGGGTAATGATGGTGGTCGCGCCACTCGGCCATTGAATACTGACTTGATCGATATCGCGCACTGCGCCTAACCCAAAATGTGCAATAGGCTCCATCTGGCAGAGATAGCCGCTGCCACCATCAATCGATTGTGCAACGCGGCGGAGCCCCATTTGGATGACCACGAGTGCCCCACGTGCCGGGGCACCGGCGCGTGTCAATGGACGGACACGTAACCAATGATTGGTATTGGGAGCAACGTGGTAGAGCGAAAGTGGCTGTGGTGCCGACTCGCCGTGGGCAATCAACAACTCGAGCCGCCCGTCGCCGTCGAGATCTGCGATTGCGGCCCCCGTACCGAGGCCATCGGATTCACGTGCATCGCCGATATCGAGCGCCACCCAGACGCCGTCGCGGCGTCCGAACAGACGATTTGGTTCACCCATACAATTGAAAAATACTTCGGGATTGCCATCATTATCAAAATCCGCTGCAATGACTGTGCGCACTCGACCCGGAGTTGCATACGCAGCAGTACTCGATTCGACAAATGCATATGGGCCATCGTCCCGTACCCACAGGCGTTGTTCGCCTTCCCAATTGCCGTATGCGATATCGAGTCGGCCGTCGTCGTTTGCATCAAAAAGGCTTATACCGCGGCCGTGCAGGAGCCGGTCTTGGATGCCACAGGAAGCAGCAACATCGTAGAAGGTCCCATCCCCGGCGTTGGCAAGCACCAAATTCGGTCCGCGTTCGTTGATACAGACGACATCGACATCGGACCCAAACAGTTGACCGACTGCAAGGCCGCGGCCCCCACTCGCATACGTGAGGCCGGCCGCACGGCTGTGTTCGCCGAGTCGCCATTGGGCGTCGAGTTCATAGAGGCGCATGCGCGCGCCGTAGTTGGCCACCACAAATGCATACCGACCTGAACCGGTACGGTCAATGACCGCGACGGAACGACCTGCGCTGGGGTTGGCGATTGCAGCAGCCTCGGGTTGCGCAAACAAATCGACCCGTGCGCCGCCGTGGAGCGCGAATAATCGGTCGATTTGTTGTTTGCTGCCTGCAAACGTATCGCTGTTGAGGATGTAGAGTTCTTCGATTCCATCGGCATCAACGTCGCCGGCGGCGAGTCCGATTGCTTGACCGTGTGGATCTGCTAAGACTGCATCGGCACAATCTAAGTAGCCGCGACCAGTCCATTTGAGGGCGACGTTGGCACAGCCAAAACCAGCGACCACGAACTCGAAGAGCCCATCGCCGTCGATATCGGTGACTGCAACGCCATAGCACAGGCGATCCGGATTGGCATACAAAAGGTCGTTGCGGGCGAAGAACATGACAGTCCTCTGCGAATTGGGTGCTCGTAGTGTATCACGGGTACACGCGGGATCCATGGCATCCACGAGGTAGCCAACAGCTAGTCGGCGAGTTGATGCGCATACAATGTTGCGTAGAGCCCGTTTTGGGCAATCAGAGTGGCGTGGTCGCCGTCTTCGACGACGCGCCCCTGCTGGATGAGCAGAATACGGTCTGCACTGCGCACCGTGGCCAATCGATGAGCGATGATGATACTCGTCCTGCCATGAAACAAGCGTTCAAGGGCCTCTTGGACGAGCGCTTCGGTGGTTGTGTCGATGCTGCTCGTGGCTTCATCCAAAATCAAAATCCCATGCGGCTGCAACGCAATTGCACGTGCGAGTGCCAGCAGTTGCCGTTCGCCGGCCGAGAGATTCGCACCGTTCGGAGTCACCAGGGAGTGATACTGTTCGGGCAGTCGTTCGATGAAGTGCGCCGCATTGGCTATCCCCGCTGCTTGGCGGATGTCTGCACTCACAAGCTGTTGATACAACGAAATGTTGAATGAAATATCGCCTGCAAACGTGATAGGGTCTTGGGGGATGACCGACACAAGGCTACGCAGTGCCTGTGGTTCCAGTGACTTGATGTCTACTCCATCGAGCAAAATACGCCCACGCTGTGGATCGTACCAGCGTGCCAGCAGACCGATCAGACTGGTTTTGCCGGCACCTGTCGGCCCCACGATGGCGACACGTTGACCCGCAGGGATATGAATATTGATCCCACGCAAGACCGGCCGGTCAGCGAGGTATTGAAAGTGGATGTCTTCCAGAACGACATCGCCCCGAAACGGCAGTGTCGGCGCAATAGGAACGTGCGGAGGCATGATGGCTCGTGGTTCGTGGAGTGTCCGTTCGATGCGTTCGGCGGCTCCAAAGGCGATTTGCACAGCGTTGTACTGTTCGGACAAACGGAGCACCGGTTGGAACGCCCGATCTGCATATTGAATAAACGCAACGAGCATACCCATCGTCGCCCAATCAGCCAAAACCCCTTGTCCGCCGCCGTACAACAACATTCCGAGCCCAACTGCAGCCAAGACTTCTTGGGTCATCAAGAACAACGCACTATGGCGGCGCAGCGCTATCAGCGCCCGACGGTACCCGTGATTGTAGTTGTCAAAACGATCCATGCTCGGGCGTTGTGCTCCAAAAATCTGGAGCACCGGCACCCCCTGCAACTGTTCGTTGAGATACCCTGAGACTTTGGCGAGGGCGGTCCGTTCGCCCGTCGACGAATTGCGCACGCGTGCACTGAAGTAGCGGGTGACCAAGACCAAAACAGGCAAAATAGCGATCACCAACAATGCAAGACGCCAATTGACGGTAAACATAACCACGATGACCACGAGCAGTGTCGCGGTCTCGGTCACAATGGTGAC
>QWQY01000153.1 GCA_003670675.1 Chloroflexota bacterium | reverse complement strand
TTGCCTGTGTTCGGGAAGAGCGTGTCGTTGAAACACGTGATAAACAACGCTATCTTCATCTGATCCCTCTCTTGTCGCGTTATCGTATTCTACACGATGCCTTCGCTTGAGTATTCGAAAGCTCCGCTTGCATTCCAGCGCACTGTTTCACGTGAAACAGTTGCGGACGAATCAAGATTGTTTCACGTGAAACAGTGGTGTCGATTCATAGCCTCAGGCAAACAGTAGCATTACAAATACATCTTTGTTTCACGTGAAACAATGTGAGAACAGGACAATCACTACGAAATATAGTACAATCTGCAATACGACAATTTACCCCGTACCTTTTTTATCATCTCAAACGGTATAGTATGCACACACACCCGTGTGCGCAGCAGGAGCATCCAGTGACTGTACAGCACCAACCAAACGATGTGCCACGAGCTGGCATTGTTGTTGCATGCATGAATCAGAAGGGCGGCGTTGGCAAAACAACATCTGCTGTGAATCTGTGTGGTGAGTTTGCACGCAGCAATCTCCGTGTACTGCTGATCGACTGTGATGCTCAAGGCAACGCTGCAACAAGTCTCGGTGTGAGTAAACAGAACCTCGTCAACACCACCTACGAGGTCATCATGGGCACGAAACCAATCACAGCGGCAATACTCCCAACCAATCGTCCGAACTTCGATTTAATCGCTGCAAGTGAACGACTGTCTGGCGTACAAGTCGAGCTCGTCGATACAGAGCGTCGCGAATTCCGCTTGTCCGAAGCGATTGCCCCGATACGACACAAATACGACATCATCATGCTCGATTGTCCGCCTGCACTCGGATTCGTTTCGGTCAACGCACTCGCAGCGGCCAACACCGTGTGCATTCCGCTCCAGTGTGAGTTCTTGGCACTGGAAGGACTTGCGCAACTCAAAAACATCATCGACCGCGTGCACCAGAGCCTCAACCCCAAGTTGTCTATCCTTGGTGTTGTAATGACGATGTACGATGGTCGAACGAACCTTGCACAACAGGTCGTCGACGAAGTACGACGATTCTTCCCTGTGCATATTTGCAACACACCGATACCACGGAGTGTACGCGCGAGTGAAGCACCGAGTTATGGCCAAATGCTATACGAATACGATCCCGAGGGCCGTGCCACCACAGCATACCAACGGGTAGCCGAAGATTTACTCGTACGCATGAACTTGAAGGGATAACACCATGAGCAAGCGACGTGGCGGTCTTGGGAGTGGGCTCGATGCGCTGCTCCCCAGTGCTCCAGAAGGGGCGCCATCAAATAATCTTTCCATCCGTGAAATAGCTATCGGCGACGTACGACCCAATCGATATCAACCACGCAAGACGTTCGACGACCAGCAAATCGCTGATTTGTCGGCATCAATCAAAGAGCATGGCGTTGTACAGCCACTCATCGTAACCCGCCTACCGAGTGGCGGCTACGAACTCATTGCAGGTGAACGGCGTTTGCGCGCTGCTGGCCAAGCAGGGCTGACCACGGTACCGGTCATCATCCGCGAGAGCACGCCACAAGAGATGCTCGAAATAGCGATCATCGAAAACGTTCAACGTGCAGATCTGAACCCCATCGAAGAAGCGCTTGCATATCAAGCACTGAAGGACGAGTTCCAACTCAGTGACGAAGAAATCGCTGTCCGTATGGGCCGCACGAGCCGCGTACATATTACGAACACGAGACGCCTCTTGCGCCTCAGCGAAGATGCGCAAATCGCACTCCGCGGTGGTTCAATCAGTGCGGGTCATGGTCGCACCTTGCTCAAAATCAATGAGCCAGACAAACAAAATGTGTTACTGACAGTAATGCAACAAGAAACCATGACAGTACGTGAAGCAGAGCTTCTCAGTGACAGTTCATTCAATACGGTAGCTGATGCAGCCAGCGCACTCCACACCATACGCGGCGTGTCTGCACGCGGCGGCAAACCAGCCCCGATCAAACCAAAGTCTTCGAGTACTTCGGCCATCGACAACGAACCACAAAACACCACCAGTGCCGATGATCGAGCTGTGGCTCGGGAACTCGAAGTGCATGTTGGGACCCCCGTACAAATCCAACGGAGCCCACGCGACGTTCGATTGACCTTCGTCTTTCATAGTCCCGAGAAGCTCCAAGAGTTCCTCGAAGTCTTTTCCAAGTAAGCCGCGCGCAGTGGTGCACTTCTGCTCGCACGTGCGTCCGAAACGAGGTCAGCTATGCTTATAGAACTCCATATCGGTAATTTTGCGATTATCGACCAAGTTACCCTGTCTTTTTCCAGCGGCTTTTCGGTGCTGAGCGGCGAGACAGGTGCGGGCAAGTCGATGATCATAGACGCGCTGGGCATTCTCCGTGGAGATCGTTTCGATGCGAGTCATATTCGCAGCGGCACCGATCGTTCGCGCATCGAGGGCGTCTTTCAAGTCAAACCACACCCTGATTTTATTGCACTCCTCGACGAGCACGGCCTGCGCGAAGAGGGTGACGACAGCATCATCATTTTGCGCGAGGTCAATCGCGAAAGTAATCGGACGGTCAGCCGGATCAATGGCCGTGCCGTCACCAACGCAGTAGTGCGTGAAGTAGGCAGCTGGCTGATCGATATCCACGGGCAACACGACGGTCTCACCATCTTCAATGCCAAAACCCACCTCGACATCCTCGACCGCTTCGGTGCGTTATTCCCTGCACGGCAGAAGGTGTCCGACCTCTATACGCAATGGAGATCAATCCGCACCGAACTCAACGAGCTACGCACCGCAGCAGATCGGCGCACCGAACGCATCCAAGAACTCCGCTCTCTCCAAGCGGATGTCTCAGCAGCCAAGCTTGTGCAGGGTGAAGAAGAAGCATTAGTCGCCGAACGAACGCGCTTCCAAAATGGTGCGCGCATCACCGAGTTAACCACACAGATTTACCAATCTCTGACGGGCGATGAACGTCGCCCCCGTGGGATTGTTGATTCGAGCGTTGTAGTTGCGCAGCTCTGTGCCGACCTGCAGAAATACGACCCGTCTATCGAGTCGATTGTCACACAGGCGACAGAACTCCAGTATGCGCTCGCTGATCTTGCTCAAGCAGTCCGCTCATATCGCGATCGCATCGAATTCGACCCCGGTCGAATCGAAGCAATCGAAGACCGTATCACCGAATTACGCGCCCTCCAACGCAAGTATCGTGCAACCATTCCCGAGCTCATCGAACGTGCCGCGCAAGCCACGTCTGAGCTCGACAAACTCGAACACAGCGACGAATACGTCGCAGCACTCGAGCAACAAGAACTCCGTATGCGCAGTCAACTCGGCACCGCGGCACATGTGTTGTCGCAGCAACGAGCCACCGCAGCAACCAAACTGGCCAGCGCAGTCGAAGCATCAGCGCGCGATTTGGCAATGCCGCATGTGCGCTTTGCGGTCCAACAGACCCAGACAAACGCATTCGATGGCGTCGTTGTGAGTCAATCAGACGGGACAACGGCACTGTTGGCGTGTGACCGTAGCGGAGTCGATCGTGTCGAATTCATGATTGCCCCCAACCCAGGTGAAGAACCAAAGTCTCTTGCCAAGACAGCGTCTGGTGGCGAAGGGTCGCGTCTCTTTTTGGCTATCAAATCTGTCCTTGCCCAAGTCGAAGTCGTCGAAACAATGGTCTTCGACGAGGTTGACACCGGCGTCGGTGGTCGGGCCGGGGCAGTTGTCGGCGAGAAGCTCTGGAACATCAGCCGTCACCACCAGGTGCTGTGTATTTCGCACCTCCCGCAGGTCGCAACCTTTGCAGATACGCATTATGCAATCAGCAAAAAAGTCAGCGCAGAGCGCACATCTACCCACGTCGTGGCGCTCGATGAACACGCACGCGTCGATGAACTCGCAGCCATGCTCAACGGCCACCCCGTCAGCGCCCAAAGCCGTTCCGTCGCAGCAGATATGTTGACGCATGCGCGTGAACGGAAAGCAATCAGACAGTAGCGCTCGCTTCTGCCCAGCGTCGCTCTCAAAGGACACGTCATGCATCCACAATCCAAAATCACCGAATGGTGCGAACGCGCGCTCGAATACGGCTGGTTACTCTGTATTGGGATCATTCCGTCCTATTTCAATCTCTTGTCGGCCCGCCATTTCGAACCAGACAAAGCAGTGCTCTTCCGTGCATTCGTCACCGTGTTGTGTGCCATTGCAGCAATCTACTGGATCGAACAACGTCGTCACACCAACGCGACGTCAGCTACCTTCTCCATCCAACGATCCTTCCTCTCGTACAGTATTGTGGCGTACTGCGCTATCTTCTTGTTTGCGACAGTGACATCGATAGTGCCTGGGATCTCGTTTTGGGGGTCGTATCAACGCCTCCAAGGCACGTACACCAACCTCTCGTACGTCGCCCTCGCACTCATCATCGTCGTCCATACACGCACCGTCGCACAGCTCTGGCGCGTCGTAGGAATGGTGCTCTTTTCTGCGCTCGTACCGACACTCTATGGCTTTGTGCAACACTACGAGTCAGACCCGCTGCCATGGAAGGGCGACGTCATCACCCGTGTGGCATCAACCATGGGGAACTCTATTTTCATTGCGGCATTTTTGATTCTCACCGTACCATACGCAATAGCCTATGGACTCTCTCTCCTCCGCTCAGCACAACAATCGTCCAACGAGCAGGCAGATGCGCCGTCATTGCATTCGCTGCTCGTCGATGCGCTCACCATCGGTGCGGCCGTGGCCATTGTCTTTTCTGCCATTCAATTCAGCGGGGTCGTCCGTTCCATCGATCTGCGCTTCTGGTGGGTCTACCCGGGTGCGTTGCTGAGCACAACAATTGCGTATATCTCGATTCTTTTTCGTCAACCGCTCCCCATCGCACGACCATTGCGTTCCATGATCCCTGCGCTCTGTGCAACGGTCTATGCAGTCGCCCTGCTCATCAATGCGCAACCGAGTGATGAAGTCAAAATACTGCCGCCTACCGATGGGCGCTTCGGTGCAAATTGGTCACTCTGGTTGCTCACTGGGATTGTCATGCTGTGGGTAGCCGTCGTTCTGCCGATCTTCCAAAAAACCCAACCGACCACAGACAAACGATACACGCGCATCGTCGGCTGGTTGAGCTTCGTCTATGCGGCGACGAGTCTTGTTACCATTTTCTTCACACAGAGCCGTGGACCATGGATCGGCGGGGCTGTCGGCATAGTGTTCTTTGTGACGGTGTTGTTGCTCGATATTCGTCGCCGCAACGGTCGCTCTGCGCGGCTCGCCACCCGACTGTTCGTTGCGCAGTGGAGCATGGTGGGGCTGTTGCTGGGGTTTCTGCTCTTGTTCAATTTTAG
>QWQY01000152.1 GCA_003670675.1 Chloroflexota bacterium | reverse complement strand
TGATCCGGCAGCGACGACGTCGCCGCACCCTTCGAAGCCAGGAATGGTGGGCGGCTCGCGGCGGACACCGTAGCGACCGCGCAAAAACATCAGGTCAGACGGGTTGACCGCAGCTGTGCGGATTTTGACCAACACTTGACCCGCTCGTGGTGTCGGGGTGGGCACCTCGCGTACATGCAGTCCTTCGGGCCCATCAAACGACTCCAACTGGAGTGCGCGCATGGTTTTGGGTATCACGTTTTCTTCTCCTTTGTGGCGCCTATGCTGAGAAGCTGCTGCCACTTCTATTTACGATGTATAGATGTGCAAATTATCGACTCAAGCGGGCAATGATGCGGTATCGGTCAGAAAACCCCGCACGGTCAGCGCTGCCTCGGCCGCACATTCGTCTTGGACGGCCATCGCCCCGGGCAGGACATGCGCCGTCGACCGTGGCAAGAGCGCCTGGAACCCAGGCAAGCGCGTCACCGGCGTCGTCATCGCATACTGCCCCCACAAGATATGCACGGGTTGGGCGATACGCGGCAACACGTCGTGCAGATCTGCATTGAGCAGCATCGTCAGAAAGCATATCGGCGCATAGCGCGCCCCTGGTCGCGCAGCCGCCCGGGCACAGGCAGTCACCATCGCGTCGTCACACGCTTCGGGGTTGTAATAGGCCATTTTGCGCAGAAAATAGCGCAGGCTGGCGCCACTGGTCAATAATCGATATGCGCCAGCACCAAACCACCCATGCAACAACCGATACGCACCGCCCACCGTCCCCGGGACGTGCAGATCCTCCAACCCCGTCGGGCAGACCAGCACCAAGCGGGCGATGACATCGGGGTGATTGGCCGCAGCGATGCATGCAAACGCACTACTCAACGACACGGCATACAGGCACGCTACACCGCCCAGTTCGCGCGCCACATCGGCCAACAAATCGGCATAAATCTGCGCACTATAGACCATGTCGGGCCGGTCGGAATCGCCGTACCCCAACAAATCGATTGCCACCACCCGATGGTCGCGTTGCAAATCGGCAAACGGTTTGCGCATTTCGAAGCTATTCGCAGCAGCATTGATGCTATGGACCAACAAGATGGTCGGCCCACTCCCTGCTTCGTGCAGGGCAATCTGGTGGCCTCGCCAGCTGATATATCGGACCGAGACGCCCAAAAGGGCGAGTGGGGTGTGCATGTCGTTTTTTCTTTCTGTTTAAATCGTATCGTCACGCACGTGTGACTGCATCCACTGTAGCGCATCTGCACGGGTCTCGTACACACCATCCAGCTGGGCATCGTAGGCAATCCGCAATAGTTCCTTGACCCGTGGCCCTGCGGCAATCCCCAGCGCCAGCACATCGTTGCCGTTGAGCAACGGCGCAACCGGCTGCTGGATCGCACCTAACGCTGCTGCGAGTGCGATGAACGGCGCCCCGGGTTCTTTGAACGGTAACGGCGGTCGTCCCGAACTGTCCGCAGCCACCAAGCGTGCCCACAGGTCCATATCGGCAGGCGCCAAACGATGCGCGAGGCGGCGCACAAAGCGCGGGCTGGCGGGCCCGTCGTTGGCAGCCATGTGTTCGCGTACCAACGCGCACACCGGTGCGACGTATTTGTCGGGGGCACCAATCAGCCGCAAAAAATCAACGGTGAAGGGCACACCAGCCGCTGCATGCGTCGGGCAGTGGATGCGGCCGTTTTCGACGTAACTCGTGGTCGGTTTGCCCAAATCGTGGCAGATTGCCGCCAACGACAGAATCAATACCTTCTCGCTGTCCAAATCGCCGCGGCGAGCGACCGCGCCTTCGCACACATACAACGTGTGGATCCACACATCCCCCTCGGGATGATGGACGAAGTCCTGCGCACAGCCCATCAGTGCGGCCAGCATGGGGTAGTGCCGCAGCCAGCCGGTTGCATACAACACCATCAAACCGGCCCACGGATGCGGCGCCAATGCAAACAGCCGCCATTCGTGCCATATCCGCTCGATGGGGATCTGGGTGATACGGTCGACCACTGCCAGTGCATGTGCCAGGGTCTCGGGTGCGACACGGAAGTTGAGTTGGCCAGCAAAGCGCATCAACCGCAACACCCGCAACGGATCATCGGCAAACGCCGTGCCGATGTGGCGCAACACCCCCTGCCGCAGGTCAGCAAGCCCACCGTGCGGGTCGACCAGCGTCCCATCGGGCAGAATCGCTAGCGCATTGACGGTCAAATCACGCCCTGCAGCAGCCGTGTGCACATCTGCGGCGGTCGCCACCGTGATGTCGACGGTGTACGCGGCAGTCCGGATACGTATCACCTGCCGGTCGCTTCCGACCGCCCCGCGTGGCACCATATCGGCATAGCACCGCTCGAGGTCTGCCAACGCTGGTGCAACCACCTCGATGTCGATATCGACGACCGGCCGGCCGAGCACCAGATCACGCACCGCACCGCCCACGACGCGCCACTGCCAGCCTGACCGATGCACGGGGGCCAGCACCGGTTCGATTGCCTTGAGCAGCTCTGCTATCTGCGGTGTGAGGTGTGCATCGTTCATGATGTGGCTCTCATCTGTGTCACGGTATTCTCTTTGTATAATACGTGAGTGTAGGATTTGTATGAGGAGTGTGCAATGAGCGCTGGTATTACGATGTACAGCACCACCTGGTGTTCAGATTGCAAATTGGCCAAGCGGGTTTTCAACGAACTCAACGTGACGTATACCGAGATTGACATCGAGAAGGACGATGCAGCCCGTGCCGAAGTCGTCCGTATCAACAATGGTGGCCAGTCGGTCCCGACCATCATCTTCCCCGACGGGTCCATCTTGGTCGAGCCATCGGCCGCCGTCCTCAAGGCCAAAATCGCCAGCATGTAGGCGCTGACGCAACAACCCCCGCTGCAGTTGCAGCGGGGGTTGTTGATTTTAGAGGACCGGCAAGACCTCGATGATTTGGTCGTGACCTGGCCCAATCGACACCATCGACACTTCGGCGCCGACCAGTTGGGCCACCCGCTCGACATAGGCGCGGGCGTTGACCGGCAAATCCTGCCAGCGGCGCACACCGTCGGTCGGCGCTAACCAGCCCGGCAATGTCTCGTAGATGGGTTCGACCCGATCATACTCGTCCGCATACGTCGGTGGATGATCGATGAGCTGCCCATCGAGGCGGTAACCGACGCAGATCTTGATTTCTGACAACTCGTCCAACACATCCAACTTCGTCAACGCCAGGCGATCGATCCCGTTGAGTTGGGCTGCATACCGTGATGCAACGGCGTCGAACCAGCCGACGCGGCGCAGGCGACCGGTGGTGGTACCCACCTCGGCCCACGGCTTGCCCATTTGGCGCAGTGCTTCGGCCGTCGCACCTTCGACTTCACTGGGGAACGGACCCGAGCCCACCCGACTCGTGAACGCCTTGTAGACGCCCATCACATGATCGAGTGCACGTGGTGCAATACCCGCGCCTTGGCAGGCGCCGGCAATCCCCGGCATCGACGACGTCACAAACGGGTAGGTGCCATGGTCGATGTCCAACATGACCCCCTGGGCACCTTCGAGCAACATGGGCGTTTTGGCGGCCAGGGCGGCCTGCACGACGCCATAGATGTCGCCGATATACGGCGCCAGCCGTTGCCCATAGGCGGCGTATTCGGCCACCAGCGTGTCCAAATCATAGGTCGGGGCGTTATAAAAATCCGCAAAGAGTTTGTTTTTGGTGGCGACAATCGGTGTCAATACGCGCCGCAACACGACCGCGTCACGCAGATCCCCGACCCGCACACCCGAGCGGGCCGTTTTGTCGGCGTAGGCCGGGCCAATGCCACGACCGGTGGTGCCGATTTTGGCGTCGCCGCGCAACAGCTCGTCGAGGCGGTCCTGCTCGACATGGTAGGGCATGACGACATGAGCGCGATCACTGATACGCAGGTTTTCGACCACAATACCACGGGCAATCAACCCGTCGAGCTCGCCGATAAAGTGCTTTGGGTTGACAACCGTCCCGTTGCCGACGATATTCATGGTATTGGGTTCGAAAATCCCCGCCGGCACCAAGTTGAGCTTGAATGTGCCGTGCCGATTGACCACGGTGTGTCCTGCATTATTGCCACCGCCGTAGCGGACGACGGTCGCTGCGCGTGCCGCCAAAATATCGATTATATGGCCTTTGCCCTCGTCGCCCCATTGAGCGCCGACTACTGCTACCACTGCCATGGGTCTATCCTTCCGTCTGTACGGGAGCGCTGTGCCACACAAAACACACGCGCGCAACAACCCGTCGCTCGCGTCGTGTAATGGTATTATAGTGGAACTGTGAAAGAGGACATATGGAATTAACGACAGCCGAGACAATTACGATTATCGTCCAGCTCATTTTCCTCGAAGGCATCTTGTCGATCGACAACGCGGCCGTGCTTGGCGCAATGGTCAACCATTTGCCCAACGACAAGCCCATCCCCTGGCCGCGCCGCTTGGCCCATTTGCACGCCTGGGGCGATCGCGTGTTGGGCAATCAACGCGATGCAGCGCTCAAAGTCGGTTTGCTCGGCGCGTACGTTGGTCGTGGCGCGATGCTCGTCTTGGCCGGCTGGATTATTCAATTCCCCTGGTTGCGGGTGCTCGGCGCAGCCTATCTCATCTATTTGGCGATTCGCCATTTCGGCGAAGAGTTCGACCGGAGCGGCGAAGACGGCCAGGCCGGCACGAACCGCCTCAACAGCAGTGGGTTTTGGGGTACCGTGTTGGCCCTTGAACTCGCCGACTTGGCCTTTTCGATCGACAACGTCATCGCCGCGGTTGCCCTTTCGAGTGAACTCTGGGTGGTCATGCTCGGCGTCGCCATTGGCATTTTGGTGATGCGCTTTGCGGCACAGATTTTCAGCAAACTGATTGCCTGGGAACCGGCCGTCCAGACCGCCGCGTTCCTGTTGTTGCTGACGATCGGTACCGAGCTGATACTGCACGAATACGCCCACATCACGTTGACCGAGTTCCAACAGTTCGGTATTTCGCTGGGGGTCATGCTGGGCACGATTGTCATCGCCCGCACACCACTCAAACGCGTTGTGGTCCCCATCTTGTGGCCGGTGCGCTGGCTCTTCTATGCCGTCACCATGGTTCTCGATCGTACCGCTGAACTCATCAAAACCCCGTACATCCGCACCAAGTAATCGTCCAAAGAAAACCGCGGGGTGCGCAATGCGCACCCCGCGGTTCTGTTTGTGACCCCTACGCCATCTGGTTGTAGCCGGGTACCGTCAAAAACTCGGTGAACTCAGGATTGAGGACCAGCTCATCCAACAACGCCACTGCCTGGTCGAGGCGTGGCCCGCCCAGACGTTCCT
>QWQY01000151.1 GCA_003670675.1 Chloroflexota bacterium | reverse complement strand
GATCCGCAATCACAAGGGGTGTTGCTGAACGCCATGGAAGAGTTCTTCTTCGGTGCTGGTTCAGCCCTCCCAGAAGGGTGGACTCCACAGAAAGCACCAAGTAAAGGTGGTCCACGTAAATAATTATGTCAATATCACAAGTGGCGTGATGAGAATCCGCAAGGCTACATGAGCAGATCTAAGCGCGTTTTCGACCTGTTCAGGTGTGTCAGCGCGAGCAAATATGAAACCGAGATAACTTTCGCCTGCAGGAAGTGTCCGAATGGACTGATGCAGCGGGCTGGTAATCTCTATTGACTCAATAAAGGGCATTGCCCGTGCGACATCGATCCCATCCACACGCTGCAAAATCCCGGCATGCGGGATGGGAATCATCATCACTCCGCTGGCTCTCGTCGGTGGTTCCGGGGTTGTGAACGCACCCATGGCTTGCCGTAGAATCAGAATTTCGAGCGAATCGCTCACACCAAAGCGGAGCGTTCGCGAGCACAAGCCGCCAATCGACCGCCCAGCCACCTCAACGACCCATACACCTGCATCGTTGCAGCGTAACTCCGCATGCACCGGTCCCGACACAAGACCTATAGCCGCGGCCGCATTGCGAGCCGTTTGAATGATTGCATGCTGCATTTCGACTGGATGGCGCGAAGGTGTGACATAAATGGTTTCTTCGAACAACGGGCCGACCAACGGGTCTGGCTTGTCGAATATCGCCAACGGATAGAGCTCGCCATTGTCGAGAATCGCTTCGACCGCTACCTCATATCCGTCTATGTACGATTCGACAAGGAACGCGTGCTCTCCAGCTGGACCTTCGATTTCACGGAGCAACGAGATGAGTGTGTTTCGCGCTGTAAGAAACTCGTTGACCGAATTCGCACGTATCACCCCACGAGAACCGTTGAGAAGGAGTGGCTTGATGACGCAAGGAAAAGACGTTTGCGCGAGTATGGTGTCGATTGAGGTAGCTGCCGTATAGCGCTGGTAGGTGGGAATGAGTACACCCGCACGGGAGAGTGCATCGCGCATCAAGGATTTATCTCGCGCTGCCATGATGGCAGCGAATGCGTTGTGCGGTATGGCGAGTACCGTTGCGATGTGTGCCGCGAGCTGCGCACCCGAATCATCTAGCGCGAGAACGGCGACAAATGGTTGTGCGATGTGGAGTTGACGGAGACGAGTAAGCACTACGCCGACGTTTTCGAATGGCAAACTAATTACTTGTGGTTCAGTGGAACCAACATTGCCATCTGAAAGCAACACATACTCGAATGCCAGTTCATCCGCTGCAACGACGAAATCATTGTTTCGATATGACTGTGCTGTTGAAAGAAAAAGTAGTCGCATGCGATTGTATGTCGCTCCACTTCTGTCGATGTGTTGACCAATCTGGCTAATTCGCATTGTTCATTGAGCGTGTATCGGCAGTATCACTTCGTTGCAATCGGATGCGACGCAGTGCATACACAGACAGCATGTGTAGCGCATTGCAGGTTAATGCACGCAGTACGCAACGCTTCATGAAAGGATCATCGCAGTCCGACGACGCCTACTATGGTTGAGGCGATGCCGTGGGTGTCTGTACAAGCACCCGGATAAGGGTACGTGTTGGGAAGCGGGTCTGCGTCGGAATGGGCGTCTGTGTCGGGCGCAGTGTAGGCAACAACGGTAACGGAGTAGCGGTAACCTGCGTGGACGAACTCGAACGCATTGACCAGAGCCGTTGGACCACCGCAGGGGCATGACGATCAGGATTCGGTGACACGCCGAGTTGCCCCGTTGTGTTTTCACCCCAACACCATACCTCGGCATTTTCTCGGACCGCACAACTGCGTGGCCCAGCTGCAGCTATTTGAACCACACCCGAAAGTGTTGCAATTTTTGAAGGCGGGACTTGGATAAGCATATTGGTGTTTTCGATACCGAGTTGCCCTTGTTCGTTGCTTCCCCAGCACCACACGGTTCGTTGACGATCCAGGGCGCACGTATGTTGGCTGCCAGTCACGACCGTTTGTGCGGCAGGAAGCCCTTCGACCCGTTGAATCGAATGGATAGATTCTCCGACAACGCTGAGTTGACCGGACTGATTGTTACCCCAACACCACACGGCACCTGCAGTGTCGACCGCACAGGTGTGATCACCACTAGACCCAATGTTTACGACAGAGCTTTGGATTGCAATCTGCTTGGGTGTGACAACGACATCAGCATTCGTCTCGTCGACTTGGTTCACGTTATTGCGCCCCCAGCACCAGACGGTCTGGTCGGCCCGAAGGGCACAGACATGATGTGCGCCAATTGTCACATCGACGACAGAATCAATCCCTTGGACGACGGTCGCCGTTGTTCGATAATCGCCGATACCAATTGTGGCTGTGCCCAACTGACCGTACTCGTTATCACCCCAACACGAGACAATCCCGTTCACCACTGCACAACTCGTGTCGCCACCGGCGCTGTACGCAGATACATTACTCATTCCCACAACAAAGTTTGGAATCACACTATCTGCAATGTCACCGCCATAGGAATTACCCAACTGACCAAGATTGTTACGGCCCCAACAGTTCAATTCGGTGGTTACCAATAGAGCGCAGCTATGGTTTGCGCCTAAATCAACGGAAAGCGTATTGACTGCGGCATCGACCTCATTCGGCAAACCAAAATCACCAAGGTTACCCATGACGCCTATACCGAGCTGCCCGACATCATTTTCTCCCCAGCACCAAACCGTTCCGACGCTGTCGACGGAACACAAATGACCATCACCCAGGGCAACCGAAGTGACGCGGGATTGTCCAACAATGGGTGCAGGAACGAAGAGATTTTCTAACTCTATGCGTGTGCCAGTGCCCAATTGGCCGTCACGGTTCCATCCCCAGCAACGAACATTCCCGCGTTGTTGTAGTGCGCAGGTATGGGCTCCTCCTGTAGCAATTTGAATGACACTATCGAAACCGACCAACTCAGTACCACGTACATCGACGGTTGTATTCGCAGAACGCTCGACGCCAAGCTGTCCATTATAGTTGTCACCCCAACAGCGCACACGACCGTTTTGCAGCAACACACAGGTATGATTTCCACCGGCAGTAATTGCAATAACACCAACAAGATCAGGTATTTTGCGTGGTGTGAGTGTAAATGATTTTTCTCCGGTAGCACCGGCAGCTGTTTGGCCAAATCGGTTCCATCCCCAACACCAGACAGAACCATCATCGGCCAGTGCACAGGTATGATCGGAGCCCGCTGATATTGACGTCACACCAACGAGCTGCGGGACAGCAGCGGGCACAGATATCCCTGGCCCAACGGTACCTATCCCTAGTTGACCCTGTTCGTTGCGTCCCCAACAGACGACTTGTGTATTTTGATTGAGGGCACAGGTATGGTTCCCTCCACTTGCAATGGCAACGGCTTGTCCGAGATCTGCGACACGGAGCGGCATACCGGAGTTTGCCGTGTTCCCGCTCCCGAGTTGCCCATCTTCGTTGCGTCCCCAACACGCTCCTCCACCATCTTGGAGGAGCGCACAACTATGGGACTGCCCCAATGAAAGAGCGACAACATCTTGTACCGCAGCGACGACAGGCGTAGAACTGTCCTCTGTCGCTTCGTTCCCTAATTGGCCAAAATTGTTGTGCCCCCAGCAACGGACGGTGCCGTCGAGGATAATGCTGCAGGCATGTGCAGAGCCCGCAGAAATGCGTACAACTTCTTCGTTGCTACGCACCGTCTGCGGTGCCGCAGAAGATGTGGTCGTACCATCGCCCAACTGGCCGTATTCGTTGCTTCCCCAACAGCGAATGCTGACATACTTGAGCAACGCACAGCTAAAATTCCCGCCTGCGACCAATGAGAAACCGTCATCATACCCGTCAATACGAGCATCTTTCGCTGAACTATCAGCGGTCGCGAGCTGTCCGTAGCGATTATCGCCCCAACAACTGGTGCTCCCCGCGACGTTTCGCGCACAGGTCGTCGAAAACCCCGCAGCCACGGATGCAATGTTGTCGGCGCGCTGAACCGGTTCGAGGATGCGTGTCCGTGCGTCATCAGGAGCCACTTGCCCGTATCTGTTTTCGCCCCAACACCACAACCGCCGGGTTGTATCGACCGCACACGCATGTTGGCCACCTGCGCTTATGCTGCGTATCGATGGGAGCCCTTGGACTCGCTGCGGTGTCGGTGAAGTACCCACCGTGTTGTCATCGCCCCAGCACCAGACAGACCCATCGATGCGAAGCGCGCAGACATACCGGTTCCCCACCGAGACTGCAGTCACATCGGTAAGGTCCGTCAAGGGCACATTTGGTGCGATCTGGCCGATTTGTGCACCCCAACAAACAACAAGCCCATCAGCCTGCAATGCACAATTGGTCGCACCACCCGACGCGATGGCAACAACAGACTGCACTAATTCGATACGCAAGGGGGTACTTTGCTGTGTGCGCGTACCGCCCACTTGGCCGGCATGGTTGTCACCCCAACACCAAACTGACCCACTATGCTGGAGCAGACAGGTATGAGCAGCTCCTGCGCTGAGTGCAATCCCTTCTGCAATACCGTCGACTGCGGTCGGAATGCGCCGATCGAGCAAATCATTTGTGCCTAATTGCCCGCTGGAGTTCGCCCCCCAACAATAGACACGCTCATCGTGACGGACCGCACAGGTATGACGTGCGCCGGTTGCAAGAGAAAGCACGCCATTGATGTCAGGCGTGATCGGATCGGGCCGGCTACGTACCCCAAAGTAATCCGCTGCACCCAATTGTCCTTCGTACGACCTGCCCCAACACCGGAGCATCCCCAATTGCCACATACCGCAGACATGACCTGCACCCGCACTCAACAGCAAGCTCGTATCACCGAGTGCAACGGTGACAAAAGCATCGCTCTGTGCCGTTCGCGCACTAGCAAGCTGCCCGCTTGCGTTGTCGCCGCGACAGCGCACCATGCCTGCGCGCAACGCAATACATTGAAACGCATCCCCGCCAGAAACATCGATGACGCCACGTTCAGTCATTGTTTGTACGCGCCCGGTATCGTCCCAACATACAGGGTTGGTCATGCCCGTTGCACAGACGGTACCATCGTTGCGTGCGCGCACGATGGTTGCACCTGTTGCCTGCGCTACCGGATATCCCTGTGGAGCCTGTGCAGACCAGCACCGTACATCGGCAGCTTGCACAAACGTACACAACTGCGCAGTATTCACGATTACCTGGGCACCGACGGGTTGTTCGATCAGTTCAATGAGTTCTGGGGTTGCAACATCACGCATCCCACCAAATGGCAGACTCCCCCAGCAGTACAACGCACCACTGACCAACCGTGCGCAGGTTGTATTGCCACCGGCAAACAGCTCCGAACTCTGCTC
>QWQY01000150.1 GCA_003670675.1 Chloroflexota bacterium | reverse complement strand
TTGAATGCATGGGTGAGTTGGGCTGCGGGGGCGCTCAGTTGGCCCTCGTCTTTGGGCGACGGGAACGCAATCCAGGCAGCGTCGTCCCATGCGCTTGCAGGGATCCCGTGCTGCCAGAGCGCGGTGGTGCTCCAGCCACTCGCGACGTCGTGTTCATCCCAGATACGTACCTGCCAATAGACTGTTTGGCCGGCCGCCACCGCAGGTCCGGTATAGCGCACGGATGCGCTCAAGCCGGCCTCTTGGCGGCCACTGTCCCAACGCAGGGCGGCGTCTTTTTTGAGGGCAGAGGGTGCATCGGCGACACGGATTTGGTATGCAGTTTGGCGCGCGCCGTTGATCCCACCGCTCAAGCGCCAACTTAAGCGGGGATGAGGCTCTTCGACGCCGCGTGGTTCGATCAGATATTCGGTTCTCAGACCGACAGGACGGATGCTAGGCATGGAAGGCTCCTTTGCAGAGAATCACGACGATGTGTGCTTGTATCCTACCAAAAATCCCGCACTCTGTTTCAGAGTGCGGGACTTCGAGCAATTGCACGGTGTCGTGGGTTAGTTGCCTTTTTTGGCTACTACGATGTTTGCGCGGACCTTGTGACCACGAATGGTCGCGCGGTTCAACACATCGATGACCTTGCGGGCATCGCGTGACGGAGCGCTCACATACGAGAACCCGTCGTGGAGCTCGATGCTGCCGATAAGGCGGCCAGGGATGTTGGCTTCGTTGGCGATGGCGCCGACGATGTCACCGGCACGGATCCCCTTTTCGCGGCCGATGTCGAGCCAGAGTCGTACCGACTCGCGGTCCTGTGGACGGAACGGCTTGTCGCCGTTGCCGCGTGGAGCAGATGCAGGTGCTGTTTGGTACCCACGAGCTGCAGCGTTGATCGAGTTGATGATGGGATCATGGTCGCTGCCGTGGAGCTGTTCGCCGAAGGCGATGCGCAAGGCGGCTGCGGCGATGGTCTCGAGATTGTGTTGCTCGCCCATACCCTGGATCAGGGCACGCTCGGTCGACAAATCTTCTTTGGTGATGGTGTCGAGCACCTTCTGGGCGAGTTGGGACTTTTGCTTGAGGCGCAAGTCAGCCAACGTCGGCAGTGGTGCAGTAGCGATAGCTGCTTTGGTCATGCGCTCGATGGTACGCAACACGAAGCGCTCGCGCGGGGTTGTAATCGAAATTGCGACACCACTGCGACCGGCGCGACCCGTGCGGCCGATGCGGTGGACGTAGATTTCGGGGTCGGGCGGCAACTCGTAGTTGATAACGTGGGTGACATGGTCGACGTCAAGGCCGCGGGCTGCGACATCGGTCGCCACCAAGATGTCACTCTGGTTGGTGCGGAAGCGATGCATCACGCGGTCGCGTTGCGTCTGTGACAATTCGCCGTGGAGCGTGTCGCAGTTGAAGCCGCGGGCGGTCAGCTTTTCGCCGACGTTGTCGACATCCATGCGGGTGCGGCAGAAAATCATCGCAGCGCTGGGCTGTTCGAACTGCAACAAGCGTGACAAGACTTCGAAGCGATCGCTGTGCAATGCTTCGTAGGCGCGCTGCTCGATGTGTTCGGCGGTTTGTTGTTTGGATGCAATTGCGACGATTTGGGGATTCGTCATGTAGCGCTTGGTGAGGCGCAAAATGGCGTCTGGCATGGTTGCCGAGTACAACGCAGTCTGGTGCGGTGTGGGCAACCCAGCCAAGATGGTTTCGACATCGTCGATGAATCCCATGGCCAACATTTCGTCGGCTTCGTCCAATACGACGCTCTGGACCGTCTTGAGCGAAATGCTCCCGCGGTTCATGTGGTCGATCAACCGACCTGGTGTAGCCACCAAGACATGAACACCAGCATGCAACGATCGCATCTGGGTGGAGATTGGCTGCCCGCCATATATCGCGACGACGTTGAGGCGACGGTGTTTGGCATAGCCCTTGAAGGCAGTTGCCACTTGTACGGCCAACTCACGGGTTGGGGTCAGTACAAGTACTTGTGCCTCACGACGATCCGTATCAATGCGATCAATCAACGGCAATGCGTATGCTGCCGTCTTCCCAGTGCCCGTCTGTGCTTGGCCGATGACATCGGACCCTTGTAGCATGTAACGGATAGAGGCTTCTTGGACCGGAGTCGGGGTAACATACCCAAGCTCACCAATCGTTGCGAGCAACCCCTGACTCAACCCAAGCGCCTCGAATGTGTTTGTCACACATCCCTCCTTATTCTCTATAACCTATCCATTATACACGGGATTTGGTGGAGAAAATAAACGAGAGATGATAGTCACAAAACGGGGTCGTTTATGGCAGTGCTATTTGCCCGGTTCGGGGTAGCGTGAAGCGAGTTCTTGGGCAGTCTGGCGGAACATGGTGACGAGTTCGGCGGGCTCTTGGACTTGGCACGCACCGCCATACCGCAGGAGCACCTGCCGCGTCGTCCAGAGGTTGGTCACTACTGCGCGTACGGTGGCCGTGTCGTCGTCGTGATACGTAATCGTACTGTCGGGGAAGAACGTCGCTAAGTCTCGCCGACGGGCTACGACCGCATCGAGACGATAGACGAGCTGGTAGCGCGGTTGGGGCGGCCGTTCGGCTGGGATGACATTGGGCAGGAGTTGTGCGGTTTTTTTGACGATACGTTCGAGCCGATACTCGACGGTGGTATGCGGTACCGCGTTGCCGGCTGGCTCGACATGGATCAGCACGGCATCGAGATACATGTGGCCATCTCGCATAAACAGGCCATACGGTGCGACCGTATGTTTGCGTGATCCGTTGAGCTCGAAGTTGCTGGTATACGAAAACGACAACATCTGCCGATTTTCGACGGCTTTGCGGATGGTTCGCATCGTGGTGGCATCGAAGACGCGCTGTTGACGCCCAAAACTCCGGATGGTGAGTGAGCTCGGGGTGATGGTGCGTTCGGTGTCGGGCAAGAGCATGCGCATTTGGCGCAACAGCTTTTGGACGCTGACAAACGCCGACAACATGTGGTCTTCGGGGAAGTTGGTATCGAGGAAGTTGAGTGCTTCGAGGCTCTCACGTGGCAAATCGAGAATAGCGAAATCGCCCACATGGTGGAGCGAGTAGGTGCGCTGCGTGCGATCAAAACGGATTTCGCAGCCATACTCGCGCTTCAGCGCGTCGAGGTCGTGTTTGAGGGCCATCGCCGCGGCACTCGGGTAGCCGTCTTGGCCGAATTCGGCATTGACGATGGCAATGAGGTCATCGGATGTACAGGGTTCGCGAAAGAGGGAACGAAAAATCACCAAGCGGCGCCGAAAGGTCTGTTTGGAGCTCCGCCGTACCCCACTGGGACGATTCGTCATGTGCCACCTCATTCATCGATGTCAATAGCCCATTGTTCAGTCTGCACCACGTCGTTCAACCCCTTGAGGAGGCGCCGGAGATGCACAATCATCATGCCGACTTTGATCGGTGCGTTTTCGTCACGGTCGAGCCAACGCTGGAGTTGCCCCTCTGCAAAGACCCGGAGCAACCGATCGGTTTCGTCGACCATGTGATCGAGTGATTTGATTTTGGCTTGGCGGATCTTGGAACTGCCCATCACACTGTCATCTGCCAGGTACGCACCCGCGTCGCTGCCGTGGAGTGCTGGTTGTGGGGCAGCGAGCTCGAATTCGTGGAGCTCGGGTGGGAGGTAGCCGGTGTCATCTCCTATAGCCATGCCACCAAACCCCGGTGTTCCTGACATACCCGTTTTGGGCTGTTGGAAGGATTGTATGGCGCTGTCTAATGACTCGTCGGGATTGGCCGCAAAAAAACTGGCCAAGCGGCTCAGTTCGGCCGCCGACATGCCCTCGTCGACAGCGGTACGGGCCAGTTCGATACGGGTTTGTTCGTTGCCGATGCGACGAAGATGCTGTGCCTGGGTGACAGTCAGCTGCCCGGTCCGGAGGAACGACTGGATGCTCGCATCGAGGTCGAGCAACCCCAAATAGCGACGCACGGTGCGTGCCGACAAACCTACCGTTTGCCCGACTGCCTCGTCGAGGGTGCCCTCGTCGGCATCGGGGGTCGCTCGGGCGAATTGACTGCGCAATCGTGCAAAAGCATTGGCTTGTTCGAGGTCGTTGAGGTCGCGGCGCTGCAGGTTTTCGGTGAGTTGGCGTACGAGGTTGCGTTCGGCCTCGTCGGCAAACACCAAACACGGCACCGTGGGCATGCCGAGCTGGATTGCAGCAGTCCGACGCCGCAAACCGTACAGCAGTTGGTAGCCCCCGTCGCTCTGCTGGACAACGCCCAAGGGTTGGAGCATACCCTGTTCGGCGATCGTTGCGGCCAAACCGCTGACGTCACCGACGTCTTCGCGCAGGGTATCGTGTTCGACGGTTATCTGATGCGGGTCGAGATCGATGAGTAGCATGGTCCCTCGGTGGTCACACAGAAGTGTATGACGCTAGTATAGCAAACAAAAACTGCGCATTTGTGGACACGAAGGAGGCTAGGACGCTGGGCTGAGTGATTTGTTCCGGTCGACATAATCGATGACGGCTAATGCTTCGTCGATGTCGACCAGGCTGACAAGTCCGAGGAACTCTTTGCCGCTGAACACTGCAGCCACATCATCCGATGCAGCGCCGATGGTGGAGCGGACTTCGTCGAGGGACATGGTGTGTGCGACACGTACGAAATCGCGGTTCATGATAGCAGCGACATACAGATCCGCCGGTTCGGCAGCGAGTGCTTCGAGGACGTGTTGGCGTGTGACAATGCCGAGCAATGTATTACCTTGAACGACGGCGAAATCGGGTTGGTACGATGTCAAAATGAGGTCGACCACACGGCTGGTGCGGTCGGCGGGGGACAATGTGACGGCCATGCGATTGTAGGCATCGCCGACCAAGCGCGATTCGAGCAGGCTGCGGGCACGAGACTCGCCGCGTTCGTTGCCGGCACTAAAAAAGATGAACAATGCAGTCACTGCCAGAAAGATCTGGCCGCTCATCACGGCAATGGTTCCAATTACGGCTGCGACGCCTTGGCTGATGACGGTGGCATAGGTCGTTGCCGTGCGTTCTGACAGCAACATCGCCAGCCCAGCACGGAGGATGCGGCCGCCGTCGAGCGGGAACGCCGGCAGCAGATTGAACAACACGAGCATCACATTGGCCGAGTAGAGCCCCGTCAGCAACAACGAGACACTCGGTGCTGATTCGGGGCCGGGGAAGTTGACAAAAGTCGCCGACACCCCCACAAACGGGCGCAAGCAGAGTGCAATGACGACGTTGACCAGCGGACCGGCGACGGCTATCCAGAGTTCGTCGCGGGGGGATTTGGGGGCTCGTGTCAAATATGCAATCCCACCGATAGGGAGCAAAAGAATCTCGCGCACGGGGATGCCCACCGTGCGGGCAGCGAAGGCAT
>QWQY01000015.1 GCA_003670675.1 Chloroflexota bacterium | reverse complement strand
GACGACGCAGGCACTGCAGGGTTCTGGACCACAATGTCGCAGGTTGCAAAATCCTGCTCGCGGTGTTCTCCGAGGACAAACGTGATGGGCAAATCAGCCAACGCCGCAAGAGAATCACCGAGTACGTCGGCGGTGCGCAAGTCGGTCACAACCACGTCGGCACCTTGTTCGGCACAATAGCGGGCGACCCCGAGGCCACCACCATGCACCCCGAGACCCATGACAACGACTTTTTTGCATCGTAACTGCATCGTACGTCCTAACGTGGTGGGGCTATCAGTGCGGGTGGCGGGACCGATTCCCGCTGCGCGGTCTGGGCTTCTTTGTGGAAGGTGAGTGCCAATGACACCCCGAGAAATGTCGCCACCATAGAAATCATGACAAAGCGTTGGGTGATTTGGGTTTCGCTCCAGCCACCGAGTTCAAAGTGATGGTGCAACGGAGCCATCCGAAACAGTCGAACCGGGGTCCCCGTGCGCCAGCGTGTGTATTTGTAATACGCCTTTTGCAGTGCCGACGAAGCAGCTTCGCTCACAAACACGACGCCGATGATGGGCAACAATAACCATTGTTGGGACTGCAACGCAATGACTGCCAACACCGCCCCTAATGCCAGAGAACCCAAATCGCCCATGAATACCTGTGCAGGATGTGCGTTGTACCAGAGGAAGGCGACGCAGGCACCGACCAACGTAAAGCTCAGTGTCATCAAATTCGTGAAGTCGCCGCTCAGAAAGGTAATCACCCCATACGCGCCGAAGGCAATCGCCAGGTTCCACCCTGCTAACCCGTCGAGACCATCGGTCAAGTTCACTGCGTTACTCGTCGCCACGATGATAAACGCAGCCAGTGGGAAGAACCAAAACCCGATGTCGTACGTGCCCACAAAGGGAATCCGGACCAATCCAGAATTCGCCAACCCAAATGGTTGCGGCAAATACAAGAACAGGCTGATCAACAGTGCCAACACGATTTGGAGGATAAATTTGACCCGCTCACTGAAGCCGTATTGTTCTTTTTTGGAGCGCTCCAACGACAAATAGTCATCGACAGCGCCGAGGATACCATAGAGCACCATGGCTGCAATCGGGAGCAACATCGACCATCGGTCAACCAAATTAAACGCCATCGTGAGGATCACCACGGGTGCAAGAATCATCATGCCCCCCATGGTGAGGGTGCCTGTTTTGACGAGATGCGTTTGTGGTCCATCGACACGGACACGTTTGCAGATTTGGTAGTGGCGGAGCACTTTGAGCCAAAAGTATCCAAAGATCAGTGTCACCACAAATGCCCCTGCTGCCAGCAGTAGTGCGCGTGACATGTCGCGGACCAGTAAGTTACGGAGAGCTTCTTGCATCGATGTCTTTCTCCACACTCAACAAACGAATCTACGCCCGCATTGCCAATGCAATTGCTACCATGGAACTGGCCAATGTAATCACAACAAAGCGCTGCGTAATCTGGGGATTGCTCCACCCCGTAATGCGCAGGTGATGATGGAGTGGTGCCATTTTGAGGAGTCGTACGGGCGTCCCAGTGGTACGCCGGGTGTATTTGTAGTACCAGATTTGCACAAAGGACGACAGCGCTTCGACCACAAATACAATCCCCACGATGGGCAACAGCAGCCACTGCTGCGACTGCAGTGCAATAACTGCGAGTGCACCACCGAGCGCCATCGACCCGAGGTCTCCCATAATGACGGGGGCAGGATGTGCGTTGAACCACAGATACCCCGCACAGGCACCCACGAGCGTAAAGCAAAGTGCCATCAGGTTCGTGAAATCACCATTGAGGAAGGCAATAACGCCGTACGCACCAAATGCAACCAACAACGTCCAGCCAGACAACCCATCGACGCCGTCGGTGATATTCACCGCGTTGACGGTCGCCCAAATAATCAATCCTGCAATCGGGATGACGTAGATTCCTACATCGAGTTGGCCCACAAACGGGACAAACACCATCCCAGAGTGCCCGAGTCCATACGGTGCAGGCAGATCGAGCACGACACTCGCCACGATGGCAATCAACCATTGCAGCGCGCTTTTGACCCGCTCGGTCAAACCATAGTGACTCGATGGGACGACTTCGAGCGAGAAGTAATCGTCGACAGCGCCGAGTATTGCATACCCGACCATTACCGCCAACGGGAGCAGCATCGACCACCGGTCAATAAGATTGAACAGCGACGTCAAGAACACTACGGGGACGACGATCATGACGCCACCCATCGTAATCTGCCCATAGCTGACCATCGTATCGCTCCCCTCGTTGCGGGCGCGCTTACGGATGTTCCTGCGTTTGAGGAGTTCGATCCATGCGCGACCACTCAGCAGGACAATCACCGCTGCCGCAGCTGCGAGGAGCAGTGCGCGCGCCATGTCCTGAATGAGGAGTGCCCGTAAGGTCTCTTGCATCGTGTCCTACTTCGTCGTCTGCGTGCAGAGTGCGGTGACGATTGCTTCCATCGCCATTGCGCGCGAGCCCTTGACCAAGACACAGTCACGCGGGGCAATCACGGATTGGACGACTGGGATTGCGGCCGCCGTCCCTTGGACTTCGTACACCGCAGACAACCCGGCGTCTCGTGCACCTGCAGCAATGTAGCGGCCGCGTTCACCGACGGCGACCAAGACATCGACACACTGGGCAGCCAACACACCGACCTCGCGATGGGCTGCTTCTTCGATGTGGCCAAGCTCACGCATATCGCCCAATACCGCAACACGGCGGCGTTGGACGGTCGCCAACAGTTCGAGGGCAGCGCGCACCGATGTCGGGGCTGCATTGTACGAATCGTCAATGATTTGGGTTTCGTCGATGCCATCAAAGACGACGAATCGAACCGTTGGCAAGCGGTGTGCAATCGTGTCGCGCATCGTTTGCCAGGGAACCTGTGCAATCAGCCCGACCGCAACAGCTGCCAACAGATTACGCACCTGGTGCATCCCAGGGGCAGAAAGATGCATCCGATCGTCGATACCAGGTGCAATCAGACGGAAATCAGTCCCCTCGAGGCCACGATGCACGATCTCGACAGCACGGACGTCTGCATGCTGGGCAGTGCCATAGGTCAGCACACGGGCAGTCGTTCGCGTCGCAAACTCCGCCACAATTGGATCATCTGCATTGAGGATGACCACCCCCGTCGCAGGGATTGCATGCACGAGTTCGGCTTTGGCATCAGCAATTGCCTCGATGCTCCCCATGCGTTCGAGATGCGATGGACCTACCGCCGTAATCACGGCAATGTTTGGATGTGCGATTGCACACAGCGTCGCAATATCACCCGGGTAGTACATACCCATTTCGAACACCGCAGCACGATGCATTGCAGTGAGGCCCAATGCCACCAGTGGCAGAGTCGATTCGCTGTTGTAGCTCCGTGGGTTTCGGAGCGTGGGCATGGCATCGTTGAGTATTGCACCGATGAACTCTTTGGTAGAAGTTTTGCCGACACTGCCGGTGATACCGACAACAAACGGGGGATTGTAGCGTAGCCTATGCCATGTGGCCCAGCGTTGCAACGCAGTGAGGGGATCCTGAACGGCTATCAACAGCAGTCCATCCCACTGCACCGGTGGCTGTGCGCCGACAGAGACAACACTCCAACCGTTGGCACGGGCGAGTTCTGGCGCTTTGGTGTGCGAAACGATGGCTGCGATCGCACCTTCAGCAGCTGCTGCAGCGACGTAGTCGTGCCCATCCACCGTCATCCCGACGAGGGCGACGTAGAGCGCGCCCGGCTCGACCAAACGCGAATCAATGGTTACGTGTGTGATGGTCGTCGTATCCGATTGTGCATCGGTATGGATGGTGACGGCCGCTGTGGGGTCTTGGATCCCCGTCAGAATATCTCGTAGGGGATGCGTGTTAGTTGCCATAGACCACCCCTGCCCGTTGGCCATCGCCGACAAGCGCGTTGTTTGGGGCGATACGATCGTAACGCATCAGTTCTGCGACGATGCGACGATAGACCGGCAGTGCGGTGGCAATACCGTAGATGTCGTCAATGGGTCGGTCGATTTTGACAAGGACTGCATACCGCGGTGCTTCGAGCGGGGCCATCCCAGCGACCGAGCCAATGGTTTGGCCGGTATACCCGCCGTACCCGTCAGGGATAGACGAAGTACCGGTCTTGGCGCCTACACGAAAGCCCGGCACGAGCCACAAATCGTCGGGTTGGCGGGCGTTGACGTAGTGATTGGCCGAACGCATCAGCATCCCACGGACCTTGAGGGCTACCCGTGCGCTGATTGGCTGGCTCTGCATGACAGGCTCGGTGTCGACACAGGTACCGTCACGATTACAGCGCTTTTGGACGATGTACGGTTGCATCATCACCCCGTTGTTGCCGACCGCGGCAGTCATCCGGACGATTTGCAACGGGGTAACTGCGATGCCCTGGCCGTAGGAGTTGGTGTTGAGATTGATGGGGGTGTAGTTTTCAGAACCGGGCTTCCAATAGATCCCGCCGGTTTCGCCGGGCAGTTCAATCCCCGTCAATTTGCCAAAGCCGAAGTCGTCGACCGCCTTATAAAACACCGACTCGCCCATTTGCTCGGCAAACAGCAATGCGCCGATATTACTCGAGTAATACAGCACCCCGCCAGGCGTAATTGGGCCATGTCCATTGAAGTCGTAGTTCGAGAGGTTGTACTCGTAGCGGCGAATGGTTCCCTCGTCGATGACTTGGCTGTTTTCGTCGAACGCGTTCGCCTGCATCCCAGCCGCGACCGTGAGGATTTTGAAGGTCGAGCCGGGTTCGTAAACTTGGCCGACGGCAGGATTGGTGTTGTAGACATCTGGCTACACATCGGCATAATCATTAGGATCAAAATCAGGATAGCTCGCCATGGCACGTACTGCACCTGTTTTGACATCCATGACAATGACGGTCCCACCCGATGCACCATGCAAGTCGATGGCTTTGCCTAATTGGTCCTCAGCGAGATGTTGAATATACGGGTCAATCGTCAGCTGCACTTGGCTCCCATTGACCGGCTCGACGCGTTCGTACGGGCGCGACCAAATGGGTTGCTGGTGAATATCAACTTCGGCCGTGATGACCCCGTTGGTGCCGCGCAAGACATCATCAAAACTCGCCTCGACCCCGGCAATGCCCATCCCATTGAGATTCGTCGCGCCGATGACGTGCGGAGCAAAGCGGCCTTGCGGATAGAATCGATGGGACTCGTAGACCAAATACAGGCTTTCTTGGGCCATTCGTTCGATTTGGTCTGCTTGGTCGTCAGGGAGCCAGCGGGCGACCGGGACCCAGGCACGATTCGTATCAATGAGCAACGCAAGAATCTTCTCGGCGGGGACTTCGATAACCTCGCTGATCCGCATTGCCAGATTGGCGGCTTCACCTGGGTCGATTTGGGCAGGTACTACATACAACGACCGCCGCTCGACATCGACGGCCAAAACATTGCCGAAGCGATCTACGATGGTGCCTCGACTTGCAACAATGGGCAGACTCTGATTGACTTCACTACTGGCACGGACTGCATATCCGCTCCGATCGAGCAGTTGCACATCTGCAAGTTGGATGGTTACGCGTGCCAAAAAGAGCATGGCAACCCCAAACGCAACAAATAAACGCCACGATCGTGGTGCAGTACTCGGGGCGATAGGACCCTCAGCGTCCGAAGGACGGTGCGTGCCTGCGACGGCACGGGCATCACTGTGTAGACTCATGGCGACTGCTCTAGCGCTTTGGTGACAACGACTTGGCCCTTGTCAACCCCGAGTATCATGAAGCGTACGGTGGTCTCTTGGACCGGGATCATATCTGTTTGTACTGCGTAGCGCTCGATGCGTTCCATGGACTGCGCATCTGCCATCCGCAGGAGGAGGGCTTTGTGCGTACGCTCCAAAGCAGTCTGCTCAGCTATGAGCGTGTCGATTTCGTGCCCGGTTTGGGCCACCCGCACCGTTTGTGCAATCGTCGCAATCCCCATCACCGCGAGCAAGAGCGCAAACGCAATGATGGCACCGTTGCGCGACGTGATATACGTGCGCGAGTTGTGGAGACTCTGCTGCAAGACACTCATGCGCATGGCGACACCAACAAGAATCGAGATTTTACTATTGTATATAGTACCATGTTTGGTAATCGAATTGTCAGACTAGCGCGAGACATAGATTTTGTTGCCCGTATGGGTATTCATCGTCACATGGACGTTTTTGGGCAGCCACTGGCCGTCGCTTGTTTGTACCAACGAGGTCATCGAAAAGCGCACTTCGGGCGATTGCACCCCTTTGCTCTGCACACCCGGGTTGGTCGTGGCAACAATCGACATCGACCGGCTCTGGCTGGTCGGCACATACTGCTCGAGGACCGTCCGTGCGTGGCGGAGCATCTCGGGCGAGATGTCGCGCTCGGTCAAAAGCATCCGTCTGACCGTTTTGGGGACCCGTGCCACTGCCTGCAACTGCATACTCCCCGTGCTGGTGGTATGACGAATGGTCGGCTGCGTCATCCCGCCTTTCATCGTCGCCCAGGGGTCACCGAGCAGGATGAATTCGATGAGTGTCTTCATGTCGACATCATCGAGGAATCCCTGACGCTCATACATGATTTGCGCAAATTCTAACCGGGCATAGTGGAGTGCCATACCAACGGGCATCCCCGTCGCCAGATGATGCGTCAGACGCTCGAAGAGCAAATCCGCACCGAGCAACGGAGCCGCAGAACTCCCGTACGCGTTCACCGTTGCACCGATAAATGCCAATGCGCCGAGCGAAAGGGCCCGCAATGGGATCGAGTTGCGGATATTGCGGCCAGCCAACTCGGCCCCGTAGCATGCTTCGCTGATGATGATGGTGCCTGCCACCGCACTGCGCTGGATGTGATCGGGCGACAAGGCAATAGGCAAGGCAGTTGCGGCCCCCCAGACATCGGCTGGTTGCCCATAAAAGTGCGGCATCCCCGCTGCGCCATGCAAATTGAGGTACAGCACCTCACGCCCTGCGATGATTTTGTGGGTGCCTGGTTGGCTTGTGTGTGGTGGTGAAAGGATCAAGCGCGCATCCGCATGCAGGTTACGCAACACCAAGCGCGAAGGCTCTTGCCATACCTCTGCCGCGACGCCACGCGCCAATCGATCGCCGACCGCGCTCCGGATCCGTACCCAAGCAGCGACATCAAACCCGCTGCGTCCTTGGTGGTGTGCCGTGCGATGGTAGTCGGTCATCGATACAAGCATACTCAACAACAAGGTGGGATCGTCGTCGTCTCCCTCGGGCAAGCGCGAGACGATCCGCTGTGGGATAAGATATCCCGAATCGTCACAGGCATACGGGTTATCGGAAAAAATAACGCGATCATCGTCAGGGATCGGATTACTCAGACGATGAAAGGGGATACACTCGTCACCGCCAATAATGACCACGGTCGCTAGTTCGACCTGCGCCGCAGTACAGTGCGCTGCTACGCGACGGATGAAATCCCGCACCGCCATAGGGTCTGCTGGGACTGGTTCGGTGACCTGCACGTCGCCCAAGCCCAATGTCTGCGGGGCGTCTATGTAGCCCTGACAGATGGTCATCCCTTGGGTACGCAAGACCCCACAGACTGCGGTCAGTTGATCTTCGATACGGCGAAAACCGTCTGCTCCGAAGCGACGTTGGAGCACCGCCCGATTGCCGATAATCAGGTGTACTTGCCCATCGTTGGCTGCCAGCACCGGCACCTGTGGAGCGGGTGCAGTCGAGAGGGTTGGTTCCGGAGCAGCCGGCTGCGGGAGGTCGGTGCCACGCTCAGCACCCAATTGTGCCTCTTGGTCGGCGTCGAGATACGCCTGGAGCTTGGCTAACTCGGCATCCCAGCGCACCCGTGGCACTGCAGGGATGCGGAACGGCACAGCATCGGCTCCAAAAAATGCTCGCGTGTAGCTCCCGTCAGGATCCATCGCCAAAATCTGTTCACGGGTGACTTGGATGACATCGAGTGCCGTGCTGAGGGCGACGCGCAACAACAACACCGGAAACTCTGGTTCGGGGTCAAAATCATGATGTGAAAGCAATCTGCGCGCTTCGTCGAGGTTCCCGGCACGGCGCAGTGCATCGATTGCGTACCAGCGGATATCGGCGCGGTGGGGCACGGTTTTGAGTGCATTGCTGAGCTCGGTGGCGGCCATCACCGCATTGCCGCGTTTGAGCAATAGAATTCCATGGCTATATGGAATATGTGTGATGCCTTCGCGCGGGTTCCCCTGGGCATCGAGCGGGTCGACACAGTACGCGCGCTGCAGTGCGACGGTCCCTGCCTGACTACTACCGCAGCCGGTCAATACGGCTGCAAGCCCGGTCCAAGCAGTCGCATCGGTGACATTGCGCTTGATGAGGAACTTATAGTGTTGGACTGCCATCGCATGTTGATTGCCGGCCACCAATGCACTGCCCAACAACATACTTGGTGCAAGCGCATCGGGAAAACGGCGAATGAGGACTTGTGCAATCCGCCAGGCGATTTTGTGGTCGCCGGCCCGGATAGCGTGTTCGCAGGCACGACGGACCTGTGCAAACGTCGGTGCGTCAGGATGGTGCTGATCGTGAGCCGGCACAGCACTGACCAACGGCGTACGTGGCGCCGTTGCTGGGTGTGCATTGATTGTCTCGCTCTTGCGTCGTTCCATCACCGAGACTCCTCGTCCGTCTGTGGGTATCAGAGCGTGGGCGGTTTGCGCCGCCGCAGAATAGACAACGGGCCGAGCAAACTCAGGCCGTTTTGGGCTTCCTTGAGCTCTGGGTTCAGATTGAGTGCGCGACGGAACGAAATCTGCGCCTTTTGACCATTCCCACTTTGTTTGTAGGCACGACCCAACAAACAATGGGTATCGGCATTGTTCGCGTCAATCCCGAGTGCGCGTTCGAGTACACTTATCGCCTCGGCGGTGATCCCCAACACGATGGCAATGACCGCAAAGCGCTGCAAAATCGCCACATCTGCCGGGAGTGTTTTGAGCACCTGCGGCAACAGCGCGGTGCACTCCTCCGGCTTTTTGAGGGCAATCAATGTCTCGATGAGTTCAATCTTGTGAATAACGGCGTGCGGTTCGAGTTCGCAGGCAATCCGCAGGTGATCGAGAGCAGACTGGTACTGCGCATCTGCCAATGCGATGCGGGCGAGGCCCACATATGCTTGCACACAGCGCCGATCGTATTTGATGGCGGTTTCGTATGCACGGCGTGCCTCGACTGCAGAACCGAGATGCCAGAGGGCATGGCCGTACCGCCAGAGCACATCAGGATTGTTCGGTGCGATGGCATATGCATGCGTAAACTGTTCGAGCGCAGCGTCATACCGGCCTTGTGCCACATTGACATCACCCATTGCCAAAAAGACTTCCGTGTCGTTTTGGAAGCGGTGTGCGGAGCGTTGGATTTCGTCCGATACCGGTGCGACAGGGGTCTCTTTGGGGGCAATTTTGGCTTCGAGCTTGGCGAGCTCACGGTAGTACTGGGCTTTGTCGCCACCAAACTCGACTGCGCGCCGATATGCCTCGAGCGCCGCAGGGCGATCGCCACGCTGCTCGTAGAGTTGTCCCAGTTCGTAGTGCCAGCTGGCGTTTTCGGGGTCGCGCAAGAGTGCTTGTTCGAGGTTGGTAATGGCTTCGTTGATGCGACCTTGCAACACCAACAAATGGGACAGTGCGTAGAGTGGTTTGGTGCCATCAGGATCAAGCGCCGTGGCACTCAGGTAGGCACTGCGGGCGTTGTCGAACATGCCCACCTGCTGACAGATGTCGCCGAGGAGCATGTGCCAGGCAACCACGTCGTTTTTGAGGGCAATCGCCGCCATCACCGCGGTACGTGCCTCGCGCAAGCGATGAGTATCGACATAGAGTTTCGCGAGTTGATAGTGATTATCGGGATTACTGCTATCAAACCGTGACGCGCGGTGGGCGGCACTGATAGCGCGATCGATCCGGTTTTCGGCGATGTAGGCATCACGTAATGCAGCATTGATAGCGCCATTGCCGGGAGCGAGATCATTGGCCCGTTCGAGGATCGGTGTCGCCTCACGCAGTGCACCACGCTTGAGCAACAGCATGCCGTACCACTGTTGGACAACCGCAGTGTCGGGCATGCTCGCAGCGGCATGTGCCAACGCTGCGAGGGCTTCGTTCAAATCACCGGCCAAATATGCCACCCGACCATAGATGTACTGATCATGCATGGACAACGGCGCGACGGCCAAGACGTAGCGCATGTCTGCCATGGCTTCGTTGGCTCTGCCGACATGCGCCAACGACAGTGCGCGGCGTTGCCGAATGTGTGCGGCGAGATCATTTTTGTCGAGCGAACTGGCATCATTGGCGTCGCCACTCAATTGGCGTGGGTGGACGTCACCTTGCAACGCTGCTGCCGCGTCGAATGTCGCAATGGCTTCGACATGGCGCCCGAGCATCTGCAGGACAATGCCGCGCTCAAAGAAGCAGCGCGGATTGTCGCCTTCGATGGTCAAGGCGCGGTCGAACGATTGCAGCGCCGCGGTGAGCTTGACGTGGATATCGGCGGGTTGACTGACAAACGCCTCGAAGTCTTTGGCGAGCGGGGTCTGTTGCCGCAACGCCATCCCCAAACACATGTGATAGACCGCCAGACTCGGATCGGCGTTGACGGCAGCCGTAAAGACCGGGACGGCATCATCGACCAGCTCGAAATCGAGCAGCAACAGACCATACATCAGCGCGGATGGCGCATAATCACGTTCGAGTTCGTATGCATTGCGGGCGGCAGCCAAGGCTTTTTCGTATTCGCCCTGCCCACGAAGCACCCGGGCAAACACACGCCAATGCTCGCTCACTTGGGCTTGCAGGTCGACTGCACGGCGCGCCAAACTATAGGCATCTGCCAATCGACCTTGGGCAAGTGCCACATCGGCCAAACAGGCAATGGCAGACGCCGAGGTCGGTAGCGCAGTGACAACGCGTTGCAACTCGGCTTCGGCGGTTTCGTAGTCACCTGCTTGGAACGCCAGGACTCCTAATCGGTACGCCAAATTGACGTCATTCGGGATGAGGTCGACCGCGCGTGCCATGCATTGGGCAGCGTTGGGGATATCGTGGACCGCCTCGTAGTTGTCGGCCAGCTCTACCCACCATTCGTACTGCTGATCACGCAATCGTAGTGCAGCAATCATGTGGGGGATAGCCTCGCCGTCGCGACCCAACGTGGTAAAGACGGTCGCGAGCTGATGACGGGCTTGGGCATCATCAGGATGGATCGACACCGCGCGGTCGGCAGCTTCGAGGGCACGATCGAGACTATCGCTTTGGAGCATGATTTGTGACATCAATGTCAACGACTTGACGTCGTTGCCGTCGCGCCGCAAGGCTTCGATGATATCTGCCGATGCGTCCTCGACCTGATTGTTGCGCAACAACAATTCGGCCCGCTTGCGCCACAAGGCAGGGTGGTCGCCGGCGATGTCGAGGGCGCGGTCGATTTCGTTGATGGCCTCTTTGTACCACCCACGCTGTGCGTGTACATCAGCCAAATCGGCACGCCAGTGGTGCGCATCCGGGCGTTGCTTGATGGCGTGTTCGATGGCGGCAATGGCAGGTTTGCTTTCTCCCAATGCCAGATGTGCCAATCCCAACGCATGCAGATAATCTGGCCGATCGGTGAGTGCAACGGCTTTTTTGAGGGCACCGACGGCTTCGCGATCTGCGCCGGTCTGATAGAGCAGATGCCCCAAGATGAACTGCCACGGCGCATAATCGGGCCGCAATGCAACAGCACTGCGATAACTCGCAACCGCCGCGACGCGCTGCCCGAGGCCGAGCAGCGCATCCCCCAACAGTGCATGGTGTTCGGGCAGGTTCGCATCAGCCTGCACCGCGTGTTCTGCACATTCGCGTGCTTCAGACCAGCGCGTGCTTTTGGCGTAGGCGGCACTCATACGGGCATACGCGGTGCCACGCAACGGGTGCGTGCTGGTTTTTGTGGCTGGAGCATGGCGCTCCAAATCGAGTGCCTGCTGGAGCTCGATGATCGCCGCCTCGGGGACGCCGATGGCAATCAGGACCTCGCCGAGACGCAGATGATGCTCGGCAGATTTGGGTGCCAGCGCGACGAGCCTTTGGGCGGCATCGGCTGCCGTCGACAAATCATCGGCGAGCATGGCTGCATCGCGGAGCCCTGCGAGCACCTCGGGTTGATTGGGGTCGAGTTGCACTGCTTGGGCATACAAATCGCGTGCTTCGTGGTGGCGTTGTACGCCGAGAAAAGCCGATGCTGCAGCCACGATGGCGTCAACCGATTGACTATCGATGTTCAGTGCGCTGCGCGCAACTGCCAACGCCTGGTCGAGCAACCCATGCTGCTGGAGCGCACGACTGCGCGTACTGAGTACATCGACCCGCTGGGGAGCGTGGTGTGCGGCGGTATCGAGGAGCTCGAGTGCTTCGCTGCTCCGGTTCGTCTCGAGCCCCATACGCGCCATCTGCAAGATGACATCGATGTCGGTGGAATTCACAAGGTAGGCTTTGCGGGCTTGTTCATACGCAAAGTCATACCGGCCGTTTTGGGCCATGGACTTGGAGTACGCAAGCAGAGTGGGTGCTGACTCGGGGGTCTGACGGAGCGCTTGTTCGAATGTCGCCATTGCTTCGTCGAATTTGCCGGCACCCGCCAACGCCTGCCCGAGAACTTCGAGCGCATGGGGGAAGCGCATGACATCGCCAATACACCGTACTGCAGCGATAGCTGGCTGCCAGGCACGTTCGGCGATGTGCAACTGGGCTGCTTGCAACCAGGTGGCATCGTCATGGCGGTTGTGCCACAACGCTTTGGCGACATAGCTCCGCGCCCGCTTCAGTTTGCCGCGCCGCATCGCAAAGCCTGCGGCGGTCCTGAGCAGACGCGCATCGTCGCCGTGATGGATGAGGGCACGCTGGATGAGGGCATCACCCTGCTCGATTTGGCCCAAATGCTCATAGACGCGGATAGCATCGATGAGCAACTCTACGTTGTCTGCATCGATCCCAATGGCTTTGTTATAGACCTCTGCTGCCTCACGGAAGCGGCCGACGTCGCTCAACGCTTTGGCCATCGTATGCATGTGGGTGCTCTGATGTGGGGTCAGCGTGATTGCCTTGCGATAGGTTGCCAAGGCCGCATCGTACTCACCGCGTTGCCAGAGCAATCCGGCGAGGTCGCTCTGCAGGTCAGCATCGGTACTCGACTGACTCAGCGCGGCGCGGACAATCTGGACTGCCTCATCGCTGGCCCCATGTGCCTGCAATTGTTGCGCCAATTGGCGTTGCGCGCTGATGCTTTTGGGGGCAATCGCGACCGCTTTGCGGAGCGCACTGACTGCATCCTCGCCATGGCCAACCGCGGCACTCGCGGTACCGAGTGCCATGTACAGCGTCTCGTCGTTTGGTTCGAGCGCTACCGCCCGTTGCAACGACGTCAGCGCACCGGGGTGGTCACCCGTTGCAGTACGCACACGACCTAATGCCGCATGACTCTGTGCATCGTTGGGGGCGAGAGCAATCGATTTTTCGAGGTAATACTGCGCTTTGGCCGGGTCACCCCGTTCGAGGCAGACGCGTCCCAGTGCTGCCAGTAACTCCGGCTGATCACCCAATCGCCCCAGAGCGCTCTGGAGCAGGGCGTTTGCATCATCAAAACGCCGGAGCGATTCGAGGACCGCTCCTTTGGCGCGATACAATGCAGGGTCGTCTTGGACATCCTCCAACGCCTGGTCAAATGCCGTCAACGCAGCGGGGTAATTGTTTTGGCGCACATAGATTTGTCCCAGTTCGTGCGCCACGGTCGCACTCTGGCGACGATAGATGCTCATCAACGATTGCAGTGATTGTGCTGCCGCATCGAGTGAACCGAGTTTGCCATAGGCGACCCCGAGCTGCGTACGGGCAGCGAGGTCATCGGGGCGCAATGAACAAAGTAATTCGTATGCCTGTACCGCTGCCGTCCAGTCACTCTGCGAGACTGCCAGTTCGGCGATGCGGCGCACGACATCGACATCTTGGCGCTGCTCACCCGAAATCCCTTCGAGCTGGGTACGGGCATGGCCAATTGCCCCTTCTTGTTGCAGAATATCGGCCACAGCAATACGCATGCTGGCCGTCTTGACACCCGCAGATTGCAAGAGCCCTTCGACGCGATCGCGTTCACCGCTGTTGAGGACCGCTTTGACGGCGGGGCGAATCATCCCCAGTTCGAACAAGCGACGCAACACCGCAGCCCGGTTTTCGCTCATATCAACGGCTATGGCGAGTGCATCCTCGTCGCTGGCGATCTGCGTGACACTCCACTCGCTCGGTGCATGCATGTTCCATTGTTTGGCACGGACAACCGACCGAATCAGCGGATGCCGGAACGACAACGACTGCTGTTCGTAGTCAAAGTGGATAATACCCGCCGCCACCAACCCACGCAACGCGATGATGTCACCCTCGCTGGCAGGGGCACCGAGGAGTTGTTGCGCCAACGTCGCGGTGTTTTGCCCGCCGATCCGCAACCGCAACACCACATCGACCAAGGCCCAGGTATCGCTCTGCTCACCAAACTGTTGATTGAGGCTGACTAACAACGCCAACGCTGGCGCTGGATCGACCTTGACCGCAGACAATGTCGCGGTCAACCACTCCCACATCCAGCGGCTCCGGAAGGCCACACCGGCATACGCCCCACTCCGCTGGAGTTCGAGCAACGTGGCAAACCAGCGCGGCCGGCTCGCCAACGCAGTCACTCCGTCGTCTTGTTCGATTGCCTGTGCCACTCCTTCGCCGCATTGGCTCCGGGCCGTTGCAATGATATCTTTGGGCGTTAATGGGCGCAGGGTGCGGACCTCGGCGCTACTAAACCACGGCCGGAACAACGGCAATGCCTCGCTCCGGCACGACAGCACCCAGCGGGCCTGTGGACCCATGGTGCTCATCAAGGCAGCAATATGCGACAGGGCAGTCAGCTGTATCGCCGACGGCAGCAGCTCGAGGCCATCGATACAAAACACCAGCGGCATGCTGGCAAATTCGCGCCAGGTCGGCGGGACCGGGATCGCATACGAATCGGCAATGGTTTGTTCGATCGAATCGCGATAGCGACCCATGTCGACATAGATGGGGATCAGCGCCTGTTGCTTGGATTTGGTCGAACGACCCTCACCGGCGTGCGCATCAGCCAGCTGCAGAACTGTTTGCAGCAAGCAGGTACTTTTGCCCGCACCTGGCGGCCCTACAACGAGGATCCGTGGCTGTTGATCGAGCAGCTGACGCAAACTCACAGGATTGGCACGGCTGCGTTCGTTCCCTTCGTGCGACAACGACAAGCTGGGCAGCCCACGCACTGCGCTACTCGCAGGGTGTGCCACCACGGCTTGAACGTAGGTTTTGAGCCACGTCGTCGTGTCGATCATTGGTCTCTACTGCATAATCTGCGTCGTCATCCAAAAGCTCGCCGTGCAGATCGCTGCACCAAGGACCGCCAGAAATATACCGATGCCCAACGCGGTATGCAGTAACCTGCTGACGACCGATGCCAATGACAACGTCGTTTCGATGGCGGCGGGCACACCCAAATCGATGAGTGATTTGCCCTGCAGTCGACCAGATTGGGCAGACATCATCCGCATCGTCTCGCGGTAGATTCGATTCATCACGATGGCCATCCCACCGATCAGCATAATGACGCCGCACAAAAAGAAAATTCCAGCCATGATGAGCTGCACGAACTGCAGGCGATCTAGTAGGTCACTTGCTTGCATGACGATTCCTGCTTCCATGCGCTAAATCCACAAATCGAGCTGCGATTGATCAACATGGGAACGGATCCGTCGTCGCGGGTGCAGTTCCCCCGGCTCGGGAAGAATCACCGTCAGGACAGCCTGTTGCAATGGTGTGGTGGGCGCTGCTGTTTCTTCGCTGATTGCTGGTGCATCAACGATGCCGGGGATATCCAGCGTCTCCCACGTCGACACAGTGGTGAGCATCGGTGTGGTGGGGGTGACATCGACTGCCTCGACAATCTGCACCGGGACATTCCATTGCCGCGCAACGATGTGCCCAATCACCCGCAACGTGCCACTCACTGCCACGGGGATGCGTGCAGGGGCACAGTGGACAGTCAGCACGACGCGTTGCCCACCGGCTTCGCACACAATCCGGGTAGCGTCAGCGCCCACACTGCCCATCTGCATGGTTCCCACCTGGATATCAACCGGGGCTACGGCAACCGACCGGGCATATTGCTTGGCAGCCCGGAGGAGCTGCTGTGGGTCGCTGATTTTCAGGAGCTGCTCAATGTCGCCCGTCCATGCGTGTGGCTGACCCTGTAGGGTAGGCGGCAGTGCTGACTGATGGTTGGCTTGCACCCCCGTACAGACATACTGCACGAGGCGTTCGGTCATCGCACTCAACCAACTACACGCGACTCCAGCGACAAACACGCTCAGCAGGGCTATGGGGAGTGCGGGTGGCACGACAGGCAGTGCTACCACGGCACTGAGCAACACACCCATTAACCCGAGGCAGGCTGCAACGACACTGCCACGGACGCCGTCTTCGACCATCGCTAGCGCAACCATTGCAACGAGCAAGACCACTGCACCACTGTCGATGCCACCGCTCAAATTCACCAAAAAGAGGACACATAATCCATCGAACACCGTGCGTACCGGCGCAGTCAGCCCAGGGATACGCGCTGCAACCAGACTCACACAAAAGTACGCGAGTGGAATCAGCGCATACCAACGCCCCATCTGACCGGGGAGCAACAGGGCTGGCAATACCATCACGGCGATGCCGAAGCGCATAACCAATGCCACAAAACCGAGCAGCGACTGTGCACGGATCAACGCATAGCCCATGCGGTATGGTGGGATGTGCAACGGCGTCGCTGCGACGTCTACAGCGTGATCGCGAGTGAGTTGAATAAATGTCGCATTCATCTGCTCTCCCTCTACCCGACATATTCGATGGCACGCATTTTGGCACTGCGACTGCGTGGGTTCGCGGCGAGCTCTGCATCACTCGCGGTGAGCGGGTGCTTGGTCAACAGTCGATAGCGCCGCACCATGCTCTGGGTACATACATCACGGAACGCATGTTTGACGATGCGATCCTCCAGCGAATGAAAACTGATAATGACCAACCGTCCACCCGGCGCCAACAACTCGAGTGCAGCGGGAATGACCGTGGTCAGCACATCGAGCTCGCCATTCACAGCAATGCGCAACGCTTGGAATGTCCGCGTCGCCGGATGGATTTTGCCGCGTTTGCCGCCGAGTGCGTGTGCTACCAAGTCTGCGAGTTCGGTCGTCGTCGTGATCGTTGCACTCTTGCGCTGGGCCACAATCAGCTTGGCGATGCGTCGTGAGGCGCGTTCTTCGCCGTAGCGAAAAATAACGTCGGCCAGGTCGACTTCGCTATATGTATTGACGATGTGTGCAGCATCGACAGGCGCATCCGGGTCGAGGCGCATATCCAGAGCAGCCGGGAACTTGAACGAAAATCCGCGCTCCGGTGTGTCGAGCTGATGCGATGACACGCCGATGTCGAGCAAAATCCCCGCTACCCCATCCACACCAGCACGCCGACAAATCCCAGCCATGTCTGCATAGTTGCCACGGACAATCTGGTATCGCGGTGCATACGGCGCCAACACTGCATCGGCAGCTGCAATCGCTGCCGGGTCGAGTTCGATGCCGAGGAGGTGACTCGACTGGGGTGCCCGCGCCAGCACCGCTGCCGCGTGACCACCGCCACCCAATGTGCCGTCGACATACACGCCCCCGCGCTGCGGGTCGAGCAAAGTCATTGCTTCGTCCATGAGCACCGACGTGTGCTGGAATGTCTGCATATTTATATCTTTATGCTGGTGAGCTGGGCGAAGAGGTGATCGTTCCCGCTATCCATCGCCGTCACACGCTCTTGCCAGCGCTGCGGCGACCAGATTTCGAAATATTTGTTGACACCCACGATGACGACCGATGATGTACCGACATCTGCATAGTCGCGCAAGGTCTGCGGCAACAAAATACGCCCCTGTTTGTCGAGGTCACACTCGGTGGCCGCAGAAAACAGCAGACGTTGCAAGGTACGCGTGTTGGGTTCGCTCGGCGGCAACCCACTCACTTGATCGGCCAATATGCGCCAGACGTTCATCGGGATACCCATCACGCACGCATCGAATCCACGCGTCACGACCAGCCCATCACCCACAAGCGTGCGGTAACGTGCCGGTATGGCCATGCGATTTTTGTCGTCGATGGAATACTCGTGTTCGCCGAGAAACATGCGACCCTCATGAGTGGCCTCACCATTTGCAGGTGATTCGCCCCACTATTCCCCACTCATCCCCACTTATCAACATTATATGCACAATGTGGACAAAGTGCAACAGTTTTTCACCAAAAACAGCAGAAATGCTACAATCGAGCAGCGTTAAAAACAGAGCAAAAGTCACGGGAGCGTCCCCAATGCCAGAATTGACCCACTTGAATGCCGCTGGTCACGCACACATGGTCGATGTCGGTGCGAAGCCCGACCAAAAGCGCACCGCCGTCGCAGCAGCGCAGGTTATTATGACGCCTCAAACCCGTGATTTGATTGTCGCTGGGGGGCTTCCCAAAGGCGATGTGATCGCCGTAGCACGCATTGCTGGCATCATGGCCGCCAAAAAGACCGCCGATCTCATCCCGCTCTGCCACCCATTGGCACTCACCGCGGTCGAGGTCACCATCACGCCGAGTACGACGGGGATCGACATCGAGGCGCGGGTCCAAACAACGGGCCGCACGGGGGTCGAAATGGAGGCGCTTACGGCTGTTTCAGTCGCCGGATTGACGATTTATGACATGTGCAAAGCAGTCGAAAAAACCATACAGATACACAACATTCGCCTCATCAGTAAAGTCAAAGAATGACAACACTGACCAGACGAATGTCTTTGTCCTAATATTTAGATGTTTGGCGGTTTTTTCTACGGAATACTACTTTGTCCCGCTCCATTTGCACCCCAGGCAATGATGCTCCCATCGCTGGTCATCGCCAGGGTATGGTTTGATCCGGCTACAATCGCAACCACCCCGACGGCACCGGCCGGGATTGTCGTCTGCCCACTGCTATTGCTACCCCACGCAACGACGTTCCCGCTGGCGGTCAGTGCGACGCTGTGCGCTGCACCAGCGCTGATTGCGACGACTGCAGTAGCGCCCGCGGGCACCGTCGCCAAGCCACTCGCTGCATTGCCCCAGCTCCGTACCGTCCCATTGCTCAAGAGTGCAAGCGAGTGATTGGCACCTGCGGCGATTGCCCGTACACTGCCTAAATCGGTCGGGATACTCACCTGGCCGTAACTGTCGTCGCCCCAGCCAATCACCGTCCCGTCGCGACACAACGCCAGCGAGTGATTCGCCCCTGCTGCGATCGCCTGTGCGGGACACATCCCCGTAGGAATAGAAATTTGTCCATATTCATCATCACCCCAGCCTCTAATTATTCCAAACTTATCTAATGAAATTCCAAACAATCCACCAGCTTTTATTTCAACGATGTTTTGATTGTAAATAGCCGGTATTGATATTTGACCGTAATCGTCGTCTCCCCACCCAATCACTGTCCCGTCAGCGGCGAGCCCGAGCGAGTGGTTCTGTGCGGCGGCGATTGCGACGAGCGGGCTCGCACTGACCGGGTACGTCGTCTGCCCGTATGTATTGGCACCCCAGCCGATCCAACTCCCGTTGCGATATGCCAATGAATGACTCAACCCTGCTGCGATGCGCACCGGCACAATGGTAGGCGTCGGCGTGTTGGTCGGCGTGTTGGTCGGCGTGTTGGTCGGCGTGTTGGTCGGCG
>QWQY01000149.1 GCA_003670675.1 Chloroflexota bacterium | reverse complement strand
GGTGTCATCGATGCGTCCGCCGTTTTCGATGGCGAGGTTGGGCTCGTTCCATATTTCGACCGCGGTGATCAGGCCACCATAGCGCTGAACCATGTTCTCGACGAAGTTCCCGAACGGGACGGGATCTGCAGGGATGCCGTGATTGGGTTCGTAGAAATCCGGTGCCTGCACCACACTAATCATCAGTTTGATGTTGTGGGCGGACGTATCAGCGATAATGCGGTCGACCTCGTCCCAGTAGTACACACCGGGCGATGCCTCGATGTCCTTCCAATGGATTTGTTGACGGATCCAGTCGAACCCTGCAATCTCGGTCAAGGTCAGGACACGCTCGCGATCGGTATAAAACAAGTGCTCGACGACACCAAACTCGACCTCATCGATGCGTGGGAAGTTGCCGAGCGACTCAAGTTGCGAGTTCACCTGATTGGACGCGACGGATGTTGCGATGAGCCCGCCGGGATTGAGTGTTGGCACGACTGGCGCAGTGGGTTGCGGTGTGCTACAGGCAATCAACATGCCGATACACACCAAAAGAACCAATCGATGCGCAACGCTACGGCTCAGCAAATCGGTCTTCCTTGTAGCATGTGGCATTGCACGGTCGGGCTGAATCAAGTATACACTGCGACGCATTAGGGCTGCTGTATTCGGAGGACGAGCGATTGTCCTGCTGCGAGATCAACGACTGTTGATTGCAATCGCGTATCAGCGAACTCCCAGGTACCGGTCAATCGTAGTGCAACCTGGGCGACAGGCTGTGTGGCGGGGTTATGTATGCGGATGAACGCCCCGTTGTTGTCTCTGCCGTGGGATTGGACGAGTGCAGCGATGGAACGTTGCCGGTCCGCTATTTCGGCCAATGGGGCAACCCAGATATCACCGGCAGTGGCACAGGCATCGACGACGGCCTGCCAAGCGGCGATTTGTTCGCGTGTGGTGACTTCTTCGGTGTGTGCCCAAAAGTCGATCATGCCGTCGTTCGCGCGGATGGCCGGGAGCATGGCGAGCGCTCCTGGGGTGCGCGCCACGGTGAGGTAGTAGTCAGGGCATACCATGATGCGTTCGTGGCCAGGGAGTTCTCGACAACGGGCATCTTGGGCAGTCACGATGTGATACTGTGGCAGGCGCGGGTTCCACGCAGTGCGGGTGAGCGAGGTAATCCCTGCGGCTTCGAGTGCATCCCAGTTGGCATTGCTCATGCCGGCGCTACTGCTCCACGGGAACGCCAAGGACGTCGCTGGCGGGAGGTTTTGCTCGGCTGCCAGGGTGTTCCAGGCCGCTAAATCGGCTTGCCATTCATCAGTCTTTGCATAGCCCCCATAAAAATGACTGAATGTATGACTTTGGATGTCATGGCCCGCAGCGCGGAGGGGGGCAAGCAGATCTCCGAAGTACCAGTCAGGCGCTTGGCCATCTGCCGCGTACGGGTCTTGGGCGAACCAGGGTTGGGTCGTCCATGTGTCGGATTGCCAGCCGTTTGCCTTGGTCGCCCAGGTGAAGGTTGGATCCTCCATGAAGCGCCGCCGGGTGGGATTGCCGGTCAGCAGGTTGTAGCCATTGACATAGTAAGTCGCTCGGTAGCCGTATGGTGCATAGAGGGTGAGTGAGTTCCACAACCCTTCGCGCATCCGCTTGGCACGCAGAAGCGGATCCTGTGACGCATTGGGATCGTCGACCGAACGCGAATGGACAAGTCCACCCATGGCCGATTCGAAGTCGTACGAAAACGACACCGCAGCGTCATACCCCGCCGGCCAGGGACGAATCACCAGCGGGGAGTGTGCGTTGGGATGTGCATCAGCGAGTGCAGTGCCGACATGACTGTGTCGCAGCGCTATCTGATCGAGATAGATCCGGTCATCCGACGACGGTTCAAATCGGATAGAAAGGGACACGGCATCGGCAGGTGCGACGCTGGTGTCGACAAGTGCACTCCACGGGGCAGCGTCTGTATCACCAGCCCATGCGCGGACCGGCTGCCACGCGCCAAGGTGGGTCACAGATTGACCATCTGCAGTCGTCCAGATCCAGCGGGTCCGCACTTGGGTGGATGACGCGCTGTCTGAGAGGGCACGTGCTGCGACGCACAGATGCGTTCCTGGTTGTACTGACTGGTTTGGTGTTGCTAACCACGTACCAATGCCCATCATGTGGACCGACGACCCACCATCTATGGAAAACGTCCCGACACGAACCCCGGGGGCGCCGGCAGACCATCCGATTGGGAGGCCTGTGCGTATCGCATCGAAGGCAGCATCATCGAGCAACACCTGTTGCCACGGCGCCGCACATGCGTGTTCGCGGGATACGGCAACGAACCCCCCGACAGCGAGGATTACCGCACAGATAAGACCGACTAAGAGACGTCGTGGCATAGCAATCACCGTAGTTGAAATGGCAGATCTGTGGCAAGTAGATTGTCACGAGCGACGGCTTCCCACACGACCGGGAGACGCACAATCCGGTTACTCCCACTATCGTACCGTATCACACCGGTATCGAATCGTTGGGTAGATGCTTGTTCGGCATCTGTTTGGATGAGAACTTCATCAGAACGTGGCGTACCAAGCAGGGCGTCGCCGTCTATCCGACGATAGTAACGCGCAAATGCGTCATGAATGGTATAGGGTGTCGATGGATTGGTCACAACACTATCGGGATCGATGATGTCGACGGGTGTGCCCTGGAGCGGGTAGTCGTCAATCGGGACAAGGCCGACGGCATCGAACTCGGCGGTGGAATTATAGCGTACCCGAGCAGTGGTGAAATCTTGGATGTAGACACCGTCTGCGACGGAGGCGCTGCCGAGGGGTGCTCCGAGCTGTTGCGCTCCATGCGCCTGCCAGAATCGCCAGATGGGCAACGGCATGGGGATGTCATTGACCGTTCGAAACCCCATTGCCGGAATCAGCACATCGGTATTGAAAAAGACCGCCCGGAGGCCACCGAGATTTTGGTCGAACTCAGGCTCTTCGCCGGTCAGGAGTTCGGGAATGATGGCTGGTAGGTCGATCCCACGTGCCCAGTCATGCATACCGCCGGTAATGCTGTACTTATCCCAGTATCGTGCATATTCGTAGCCAGCCCCAGATGCGTATGCCTGTGCAAACGCAATAGAGACGGGGTCCTCACACGAAGGCGGGAAAACTAAGCCGGCGTCAGAGTGTAAAAACACGACTGCAGAAGCATCAAGGAGAAAACGGCGGATGACGCGACTTTCTGGTTCGGAATCTGCAAAAGGCCCGCCGGTGTCCGACAAGACGCCGCCCGCGCCAAATACCGTTGTCTGCCAATCATTATCGCTACAGGCATCAAGGGTGGTATCCATGTTGCGGTTCAAATCGACGCCGTTCGCGTTCTGACGCAAATCGAGGACGTCGCCATCGGGATTGAGCAGGGGGATGATATATAGTCGGACGGAGGAGGGGATCTCTTCGGGGTGGTTGCGATACCAGTCGATCAACATCCAACTCAATTGTTGAGTGTTGCGTTCGGGTGCTCCATGGGTCGCACCGACGACGACAAATTTGCGCGACCCTGTGCCGAAGCGATAGGCTTCAATTGGGCGACCCTGGGCACTCTGGCCAATGATCAGTGGATTCGGGCGATCTTGGGCGATACTTTGCAGGAGCGTCAAAGGGGAAAGCAGCGCAATAACCAGCGCAACGATGCCGATGTATGGTATTCGCATGTGTGTCAATCGCTGTTTGTCCATATGAGTAGTATACCAATCGTCGTGACTGCGCCGGTGGATGTGTAGGCAAAGGAATTGAAAACTCGATTTGACACGGTATCTTTTCGCATGCTATACTCTCATTCGTTGTGATGACACGGGCGTATAGCTCAGCTGGTTAGAGCGCGATCCTGATAAGATCGAGGTCGGTGGTTCGAGTCCACCTACGCCCACCACGCAACTCATGGGGCAATAGCTCAGTTGGTAGAGCGCCTGCTTTGCACGCAGGAGGTCTAGGGTTCGAATCCCTATTGCTCCACCATGAACGAACATCCACCGTTGCGTTGCAACGGTGGATGTTTCTTTTGAACGGAGGACCCAATGCTGAGTCACATCAATGACCACATCCGCATCACGACAGAGCGGTGGTACAAAGGGACAATCTTCCAGAGTGAACACATGCTCGTCGGCGTTGACTGTCTCGCAGTAGGGCAATCACAGCCAGCGCACATGCATCGTGGCCACGACAAGATGTACTTCATCCAATCAGGCAGTGGGGAATTCACCATTGGGACGACGGTTGCGGTATGCAATGCAGGTTCGATTATCATCGCTCCTGCTGACACGGTGCATGCCGTCGTGAACACCGGCAACGAACCATTGATTATGTTGATTACAATGGCACCGGAACCGAAGTAATGACGATCCACCATCTCTTTCAAAAAATCGACCGCGTGATGCGGAATCGGCCCGATGCACTGCGCTGGCGCGTCACCATGAGCGAGACTCAGGTCGAGGTGTTTCGCAGACCTGTACTCACAAGTGCGGTCACGCTTGGCGCGTTGGGACTGACCGATGCACCGATGCCGATCCCGCGTTGTATCGTGCAATTACAGCTCGTGGATAGCAGCAACGTTGCGATTTCTGCGATTTGGAACGGGATTCAATACACAGACCCCATCCCACTGGCGGTGCAGCGAACCGTTTGGCTCTGCACCATCTACGCCGACGCAGAACCAGGCAGCTAGCGTAGATCTATATGGTTTGGTTTTTCACCGCAGTTCACACATCGCCAACACCACACAAAAAACGTGCACATCGCTGATGTGCACGTTTTTTTGCCCAATCGCTCATAACCATTCATACAGACCGTACCTTTTTTGACATCTTCGTCGGTTGAACAATCAGCGAGGTGTACGATGCAGACAGTATGGATGATGGTCGTTGCGTGGGTGGTTGGAATGGTGGCACAAGACTGGTACGGACTTGCGCCAGTGCTTATCGGTGCGGTGGCCATGGTCTGTATGGGAGTGCGCCCACAGGATCGACGACTCTGGTGGTTGTTGGCAGCATGCATGGCCGGTGCTAGTCGTATGGCATGGTATCAATGGATGCCCGAACCAACCCCAACGGTCGTGACACGCCAGTCGGTGACGATAACCGAAGTACGTGCGAATTGGCACGAGCAACGTGTCCTTGTCCGCAGCGAAAACGGGTATGGGTTTCTTGTCGCACTCCCGCCCGAACCCGTGTTGCTGCGAGGCATGCAGCTGGAGGTGTCGGGCACCGTTCGACCATTCGATGTCGAGCGGAGCGCGTATGAGGCGAGCCTGCACAAGCGCCACATTATCGGGACGTTGGTTGTGAAGGCCCCCCCGCTGATTTCATCTTCGGACGGCTGGCTTGTGCAGTGTGAACGCATGCGCCTGGCAACACAGCG
>QWQY01000148.1 GCA_003670675.1 Chloroflexota bacterium | reverse complement strand
TCGTGTGCATGCGTAATGTAGATAGCCCCGTAACACTGGCCTGCTTGGACAAGCGGGACAACGAGTGCCACTTTAACTGGCACATGTCTCTGTATGTATACAAGAAAAGGGTCAACAGTGACGGTCAGTGCGACGATGCGCTGCGGTTCTGGAGTGACGACGTGCCACAAGTATGGAATCGATTCGTCGACTTCGGCACCGTACGATTCGACAATTTGCGCTGCATGTTCATCTGCGTCTTTGAGTAGTACAAACGCATGTTGCACATCAAAAATATCGACACACGCACGCGCGATGTGGGTAAAAAATCCTTCGGTTTGTGTAATCTGCGATAAGGCGTTGATCGAACGATTGAGTCGTTGCAAACGTACGACTTGTGCCTCGAGCATTGCACGTTCATAGAGTTGCGCAAACATACCCTGGATGAAGTGCAAATAGGTTCCCATGTGGCTCAGGGCTTCGTGCGACACAAATGGTCCGATAAACGAGAGTATGCCAATGACTTCGTTGCGCGAATAGAGGGGGAACGAGATGATGTGATTCAATCCTGCCATCGAAAATCGTTCTGCAAATTTTTGAGCGTCGTTCGGATCAAGAATTGAATCAAAAAACTTTCGGACATCAATCGTTCGTGGGTCTAATTCAGTAATCCCAAATAGACGTGACATCGTCTTTGCATCTGCGACTTTTTCGAGAGGGATACGATGACCAAATACCCAAATCCCCAAGAAATCGTATAGCATCCCACCATCGTGCGCGCGCGATCGGTCTGTGATGCGCTGCGGTTCCTGGGTAAGCGCACAGAACACGCCCAGATTGAGTGACCTGAGACTTGTTTGGAGTGCTTGATTGAGCGATTCGAGCGATTGATGACGTTCAATATCTGCAATAAACTGCTGAACCGCTTGTAACACCAATTGTTCAGAGGGTGCTGATGGTGCAGGTGCAAATGCGATGCTGACGGTACCGTTATCTGCGTTTTTGCGTATCAGGAGTGTGTATTGTCCCGAAGCAGTACCAATCATCACGTGAGAATAGTGGAGCAGTTGATCTTCACCTGCTATCGTTGCATTGATTGATGCAGTTACATCGCTGTCACGAATGGTAAGAAAAGACGAAATGTGCTGTGTGATGAGCGATTGTTCCGCAAGACCGAATGTCTCGAGAACCCATTCGTTTACTCCCACAATCTGCAGATTCGCATCGAGGTGTATTACGCCCCACGGCGCATGATTACTCATGCGTTCGCGAATATGCCGACCTCTTTCCGAACCGTTGTGTTGCATTATTGCCCTCTCGTGTGCGGCTATTTTAGCATGTTTGACAACGCATCTCGTGACCGGTATACTCAAACCGAAAAGTGAATAGCGCAAATTCTTATCCAGAGAGGTGGAGGGACCGGCCCTATGAAGCCTCGGCAACCAGAACCAAGTGTGTGCATACTCACGACGTCGTGACGACCACTCGGAATCAGCGGTGCCAAATCCGGCAGAGTATCTGGACGATGAGAGCGACGCGCGTGCTGACTACCAATGCACGGTAGACAGATGTACCCACGTACCGCTCTTGTCATCAGACAAGGGTATTTTTTTGTATTTTGGAGAACACACATGACTGACAAACATACGCACGGCTTCGAAACGAAAGCATTGCATGCGGGCCAAACGCCCGATCCTACTACCGGTGCTCGGGCAGTTCCTATTTACCAAACCACTTCGTATCAGTTTCACGACACCGACCATGCTGCCCGCTTGTTTGGGTTGCAAGAGTTTGGCAACATCTACACGCGTCTGATGAATCCCACCACTGATGTGCTCGAGCAGCGGATAGCAGCACTCGAGGGCGGTGTCGGAGCACTCGCGTTGGCATCGGGGCAAGCTGCGCAGACGCTCGGTGTTTTGAACATTGCGAGTGCCGGTGACAATATCATTTCGTCGAGTGATTTGTACGGTGGTACGTATGCATTGTTCCGCCACACATTACCCAAGATGGGGATTACGACAACGTTTGTTGATGCACGTAATCACGAAGGTTTTCGTGCGGCAATAAATGACCGCACCAAGCTCATATACCTCGAATTGGTGGGTAATCCGCGGCTCGATATCGTAGACCTCGAGAAAATCGCAGCAATTGCTCACGAATATGGTGTTCCAGTCATGGTCGATGCCACCACTGCCACGCCATTTCTCTGCCGCCCATTCGAATGGGGAGCGGACCTGATTGTCCATTCGGTAACCAAGTACATGGGCGGACACGGCACGTCAATCGGCGGGGTCATTGTTGACAGCGGCAAGTTCAATTGGAATTCTCCACGGTTCCCCGAGATGACCAACCCCGATGCGTCTTACCATGGGCTTGTATATCACACCCTCGGCGCACCGGCATATATCCTCAAAGCACGGGTGCAAGGTCTACGTGACATGGGTGCATGTCTGAGTCCGTTTAATGCATTTCTGTTGCTCCAAGGCATCGAGACGCTCGGGTTGCGGATGGAACGACACAGTAGCAATGCGTTGGCAGTGGCCAAGCATTTGCAAGCACATCCTAAGGTTTCGTGGGTGCGCTACCCAGGCCTCGCAGATCACCCCAGTTATGCGTTAGCCCAGAAATACATGCCCAAAGGTCAAAGTGGGATTTTGGGGTTCGGAGTGAAGGGTGGTCGTGCCGCTGGGACTGCCTTTATCAATAACCTCAAGCTCTTTTCGCATGTAGCCAACATCGGTGATGCACGGAGCCTGGCAATCCACCCTGCCTCGACCACACACAGCCAGCTCACCGCCGAAGAGCTCACCCTCACCGGTGTTACCGAGGACTTCATTCGGTTATCCATTGGTCTCGAAACCATTTCTGACATCGTGGCTGATATCGATCAGGCACTCGCTTCAATCGGGTAGTCACACAAAGGGATTATGGCATGAGCATCGTCGGTACAGATATCGGCATTGTGCGTACTCAGTACTTTTACAGCACTCGCCCGTTGGTGCTCGATTCGGGCAGCGTGCTGGATGAACTCGTATTGGCGTACGAAACATATGGTGTCCTCAACACCAATCGTGACAATGCCATTTTGGTATTGCATGCATTGTCCGGCGATGCTCATGTGGCAGGACGACACTCCCCTGACGAGAAGTATCCAGGGTGGTGGGACGAGATGGTTGGACCTGGCAAAGCGTTCGACACAAATCGGTACTTCGTGATTTGCAGTAATGTCATTGGCGGATGCAAAGGGAGTTCGGGCCCGCTCAGTGTCAATCCCGATACGCAATCTCCGTGGCAGGCAGATTTCCCCGTTGTCACCATTCAAGACATGGTAGCCGCACAAACCCACCTGATAGATGCACTCGGTATTGAGAAACTCGCCGCAGTTGCTGGTGGATCGATGGGTGGATTCCAAGCGCTCGCATGGATGGCTCGGCATCCGAACCGCGTACAGAAGGCAATTTTGTTGGCGACGAGCGCAGCGCATTCTGCACAGGCGATTGCCTGGAACGCAATCGGACGGCACGCTATCATGTCCGACCCGCGTTGGTGTCAAGGGTTTTATCGTGCAGATGCTCCTCCGCACGACGGACTCGCGATTGCCCGGATGATTGGGCACATCACGTATTTGAGCGACGCTTCGCTCTCACAGCGCTTTTCGCAGCGATATCAAAACGCGACCGCTCCCTCGTATGCACTGGCAGACGAGTTTTCTGTCGAGTCCTATTTGACACATCAAGCAGACAAATTCAACAAGCGGTTTGATGCAAACAGTTACCTCTACATCACCAAAGCGATGGATTATTGGAATGTTGCACAACCAGGTCAATCACTCGCACAAGCACTCTCGGATTGGCATGGGCAGACATTGATTATTTCGTTTGATAGTGACACCTTGTATCCCACCGGAGAATCGGTGTTGATTGCCAATGCATTGACCGAAAATGGCGCAGATGTTGAGTCCTATGAGCTCCACTCGATAGCAGGACACGACGCGTTTTTGCTCGAATCAACCTCCCAAACCCCTCTGATTGCTGCGTTTCTTCGAAAATAAGAATTCTATACATCGTTTTGCCCAGTCCCTGCGTATACCTTGTATACCCTTCATGGGGTCGGCTTCATCACACCATCATCTTATTCGCTGTTTCTGCAGCAAGCCATGACGTTTGCGTCTAGACCCATGAGCATCATGTTCACTGATCATCCATCTGTGTTCCTGCCAGCGTATGTGCTTGCAGCGTTGAATTATGAGCAACAACAGACCATCGAGCTTCACCTGCGCACCTGCCCATTGTGTCAGAGCGAAGTTCACTCGTTACGGCAGTGGTTGCTGCACACGGACAACGACGCGCCACGGCCTGTGGTGCGAGAACGTTTGTTTTCTCGAATCATCAACACACCATCTGAGTACCGTGACTGAAATGCACAGATTTGCCCACGAATACACATACGTGTATGCTATAAGTGTGTATACATTGTTTGCATACGTTTCAAACAGTGTGGTACAGGAGGAACTATGAAGTCTGTCATTCGTGTGACTGCCTTTGTTGCAGGGCTTGTTGTCGGCATCATAACCGGTGCTGCGCTTTTGTCCTATGCATACCAAGAGGCAGGACTGTACCCGCCGGATGATGCGACGATCAAGTTTCTTGCCCGTGAACGTGGTTGGTTACGTGAGGATGTCGACTAATGAAGTGCGTCATTACCCATTCATCAAAGGAGATGTTCTATGGACAAACCGTGGCTGAGCTCGTATGAATCCGTTGTACCGCCCACTCTGACGTTCTCGAATCACAACCTCTTTGAACTCCTGGTCGACTCTGCCAAATCGTTCCCCAAAAATACTGCGGCTCGTCTCATCTTGAGTTATCTCGCAGGCGGACGTGTCACCATCGGTGGATCGCTCACGTACGCCGAACTTCTTAACCACGTTGAACATTTTGCTAATGCACTCTACCAGCTTGGCGTGCGCAAAGGTGACCGTATCGCGCTCATGTTGCCCAACACGTTGCACTACGTGATTGCGTTTTTTGCGGCGATGCGGATCGGTGCCATTATTGTCAACAATAACCCGACCTACACCGCTCGCGAGCTGAAGCACCAGTTGGTCGATTCTGGGGCAGAGACAATCATCATCCTCAACCTGTTCTATCCACGGTTGCGCGAAATTCAAGCAGATACATCGGTCAAACGGGTTATCGTTGCGTACATGTACGATTTGTTGAGCTTCCCATCGAAGCAACTCGTCAAAGCGAAACAGCAAAGGGACCCATCGTGGGTTCATGTCCAGCCCGAACACGACATCTTTTTCTTCCAGCGCCTCCTCGAAAAATATCCATCTGTTGCACCTGCGGTGCATGTTTCGCCCGATGATGTCGCCGTCTTGCAATACACCGGTGGCACCACAGGGACGCCGAAGGCTGCGATGTTGACT
>QWQY01000147.1 GCA_003670675.1 Chloroflexota bacterium | reverse complement strand
GGGCGGGGAACAACGGCGGGCTCGCCCGTGTGCCGGGATAAAACTCACTCACGAGTGCGGAGTGTGTCTGTGCCAGGATGGTGGTGGCCAGCGTGCGGTTGCGTTCAGGGTAGATCAAGTCGACGCCCGACGGCAGCACCGCAACGGTGGCGCCGCCCGCTGCCAACGACTCTTGGTGGGCGATGGTGTCGATCCCCAGGGCTAATCCGCTGACGATGGTGAACCCTTTGGCGGCCAAGTCGCCGGCAAACTGCCGGGTTACTTCGGCACCATACGGGGTCGGCGCGCGCGTCCCCACGATACTCACCGTAGGACGTTGGAGCCCGCTCAGGCTCCCGCGGACAAACACAATCGTCGGCGCGCCAGGGATGTGTTTGAGCAATCCAGGGTAGTGCGGGTCGGCGGTGGTGACTACTTGGATGCCCGCGTTCCAGAGTCGGTCGTATTCGTGTTGCGGATCGGATTGGTGGCGCTGACGATGGAGTTCTGCCGTCAGGTGCGCGGGCACACCGGCCGCGATAAGTGTGTGCCGGTCGGCATGCCATACCGCACTCGCGCTACCGAAGCCTTCGACGAGCCGCGCAATCCGCAACGGACCAAGCCCTTCGATGCGGACCAGCCCGAGTAGCGCGATGTTTTCTTGCATACAAAACTCCCCTCTGTTGTGCCGTACAGGGGGGAGTGTGACAGGGGGGCGTTACGCAATCATTACCAACGACCGGATTACTTGCGCTTCCATTCGGCGATGTTCCAGGTGATTGGTGCGAGTGCGTCAGGAGCGACGCCGGTCATATTGGCGCTCATCAATGCGACACCCAGACGCTGAAAGAGGGGGAGCGACGGCAATTCTTTTGTGAACAGTTGCTGTTGGAGAATGTATTGCTCATTTTGGACTGCTTTGTCGAGTGACGTCGCTGCGGTTTTGACGGCAAAATCGGCATCGCGCATACACCAGCCCGCAAAGTTATTGCCGATGTGACCGTTGGTATCGCTCGGCACAGAAGCGCAGCTCCACAACGGCAACCCGGCAGGGTCGGGCGAAGCGATCCAGGCGAACAATGCCAAATCGAACTGGCGCAAAAAGAGCGGGCCACTCGGGGCAAAGATTTCTTCGGGGGGCATGTAGGTGATGGCGATGTCCACGCCGACTTCTTGCATATCGGATTTGAAGCGTTCTGCAATTTCTTGCCGAAGTGGGCTTCCGGTCGTCGTAATCAAGTTCAGGGTGAGGGTAATCCCTTGCTTCGAGACACGCACGCCGTCGATCCACTTTCCGTACCCGGCTTCGTCGAGGAGTGCATTGGCGGTGTCGGGTGCATAATCGTAGGTGGTGATCTGGTCTGCGGGGGCGGCGCCTTGCTGTTCGGGCAGGATCCAGCTGTTCAGCATGGGCGAACGACCACCAAACAGGGTGTCAGCCAAGCCGTTACGGTTAAATCCATAGGCGAGTGCACGTCGCACGCGAATATCCTGGAGGGTCTGAATATCGAGGTTGAAGTCGATGTGCTCCCACACGGGGCTACGGTAGTAGGTCACCGGCATACCGGCCCGGGCGTCTTGGTCAATGAATGCATACTGGTCGATGGCGACCCGGTCAGTGACCGCGACATCGAGGTTGTCGTTGGCCAAATTAGCGCGGATCATGTCGACACCCGACATTTGCGTGAGTGAAACATGATTGACCGCGGGGATCGTGCCATAGAAATAGGGATTGCGTACGAAGCGAATTTCGTTGCTGCTCCGACTGTCGAGCATGTACGGCCCGTACCCGACGGGCTTTTTGGCATACGCCGAATCACGGATTTCGGCGGGTGGAACGTCTTGCAACAGGTGCTTGGGAAGTGGGGTCCAATAACTCAGAAAAATCCCCGACCCGACCAAATCAGGCTGCAGAATTGCCTTGGTGGTGTGTTCGTCGATGAGTTTGTAATCTGCAGTACGGTCGAGCAAGATGCGTGCTTCTTCGCCGAGCGGTGCTTGCTTGCGGGCGAGTTCGTAGGCAAATACGGAGTCTGCTGCGGTCACCGGCACGCCGTCCGACCACGTCAGTTTTTCGTTCCATTGGTAGGTAATCGATACCTGTTGGACCTGCGTAATGACGGTCGTCGTGGTGGTGGTGATATTGCCGGCAGCGTCGAGATAGACCGACACGTCGGTGATTTGAACATCGCCGTTCTCGATGGTGGGGATGCGTGTCAAGACGCCGGTGGTGATGTAGTCGTAGTTGAATGCCAAAATGGGCGACGGCGAAATCATCTCGAGCGCGATGCTGTTGGCGCGTTTGAGTGCGCTGTCTTTGGGGTAGGGGAACAAATCTGCGGGTAACTCGGTTATCCCAATTGCCCATACGTCGTTGCGCTGGGCCAGGGCATCTGCCACCGATTGGTTGGTCGGCGCCAAAATAGCGTCTGGGGTGGTGTTGGGTACGACTGGTGTTCGGTCACGGACGCCGCCTTCGATTTGGCAGGCAGTCAGGAGCAACACAAATCCCAAGAACAATCCAACGCGCAGAAAAAAGGTGGTGTGGTGCATGGGAATCTACCTCTATCGGCCCCGGAGTGCACGATGTGCACGCCATTGCTCGGCATGTAACTGCATTTCAAAAAACTCAATCGCCACAGTCCCATCCGACGTACGGATGTGCGGCGCCAGATGGGCATAGACCGGGTTGTCGAGCCGCGGCAAATCATCGCTGTAGTAGGCGGTACGCCAGTCACTGTCGACAACGAGAAAGCCCAGACTCCGATACGATCGAACGGCTCGTTCATTGACGGCGGCGACATCGAGGACCATCGTCACAAAGCCGAGCTCGCCGAAGAATACGTCCAGAAACCCTTGCATGGCTTCGGTACCCAAGCCTCGGCCCACATAGGCAGCCGAGAAGGTAATCCCCAGCCGTGCTTGTTTTTTGGCGTTGTCGATTTCGCGGAGCGAGATGCGCCCCATGAGTTCACCGTTGCGGCTATCGACTGCCCAATGACGGCGCGAAGAAATCATATCGTTGAACCACGTCCCCGAAAACGGGGACTGGGCCCGCTGGAGGTTCCAGATCGATTCGTACGGATCGTTGTACGACGGCCAGCGGTAACTGCGCTCGTCATCATAGCGGTTCCACGGGCGAATAATCGTGCGCGGGGTCTGTGTCATGCGGTTAGGACCCCTCGACACGGGTCACTCCTGCCACGATTGTCGGCAAGACGTTCCCCGGGGTTTCGTTGATATGGACATCCGCCATTACGCTGAATATAGATGCAGGGTCGGTGTTGATGGTCAATACCCGTGCACCAGAACGTTTGGCGATAAAGGGAAATTGCGCAATGGGATCGGCTGCGCTGAGTTCGCCCACAAACAAAATCGCATCGCAGGTTTCGACGGCGGTCTGTGCGCGCCGGACATCGTGCCGAGCGAATCCTTCACCCAAGAGCACGACATCGGGTCGCAAGGGGCTGCCGCAGCGCTGACAACGCGGCGGGATGTCGCCTTCTTCTTCCCAGTCGCCTGGATGCCCTGATTCGACACAGCGGGTCCGGTGGACCGAACCGTTGAACTCGAGAATATCGCGTGAACCTGCACGCCAGTGCAACCCGTCGATGGCCAAACTGACCAACAAAAACGTCGGGATGTGTTGTTCGAGGTCGACGAGTGCATGGTGTGCGACACTCGGATCAGCAGTCTGTGTCTGTGTACGACGAAAGTTGTACCACTGCCAGACCAATTTGGGGTTACGTGCATAGGCTTGTGGGGTCGCCAAATCGCGGACGTCGTACGCCGCCCAGGGGCCGATCATCGCTTGTCGAAAAGAAGCAACGCCACTTTCGGCCGACATCCCGCCACCAGTGACCACAACCAGCTTCTGCGCTGTTTTGAGTTGCGTTATCAGCGCATCGAGTGCGTGCATCGTTCCCCCTTCGTCAGGGTGTTGTCGTGAGGCTCCGTTGCGGGGCCCACCCCTCGACGATGGTTGTGTCTACCGTGTATCGGATCTTGAGCCATGCGGTGCCGTCGGCGCTCTGCGGGCCATCGACCCACTCGACGCGTGAACCAGCAGGGACGCTGCCCACGACGGTGCCGTTGCTGGCGGGCTCGCTGTGGAGCTCGAGTGCTGCATCACCGCTGACAAGCAAATATTGTGCGCTGCCATCGCTGTCGGAAAAGAGACCGGTCAACCAACTCGGGAGCGAGAAGCTCGGCATACTCAATTGCATGCCGCTCAACAGACCGCCGCTTTGTGCAGGCTGGCTCGATACATAGTACCAGCCACCAGCGCCGAGCCCACCCAGTACGAGCAACGAAATCAGCACACGTCCGAGTGTACGATTGCCTTGCCGGCGTTTGCGGGGTTGCGTACCCGCGTGTGGGGTGTGCTGCGTTGTTGTCGGTGCCTGTTGATCACCAAGCGGTCCAGTCCCATTGCCGCCAATCACAATGTCGCGACGTGCTTGTTCAATCATATCGAGCAATTCATCGAGGTTTTTGAGACGGTTGAGCGGGTTGCGCGCAGTACAACGCATAATCAGGTCGTCGATTTCGGGTGGACAGCCAGCGCTCACGACCGCCGATACGGGCGGGATGTCGCTCGACTCGTGCTGGGTCAGGATTTCGTCTGCATTGGTGCCGCTAAATGGGCGGAAACCGCCGAGAATCTCGAACAGTAGAATGCCTACCGCATAAATCGCACTCTCGACCGTCTCGGCAGTGCCTTGTTGCCGCTCGGGTGAACGGTAGCTCGCAATATCAATGAGCACCTCGTTGGGTGTCAAGGTCCAGTTTTCGATCCACTTCACGTGGCCTTCGCTGATGACAACAAAGTCATTACTGCTGATCGGCGGGTGTGGGATGTGTGATTCTTGGCAGGCTTTGATAACAGCAACGATGTGCCGGGTGTATTGCAACGCTTCGATGGGGGTGACCGGTGCGCGAGCCCGGAGCGTTTTGCCGGTGACGAATTCGGTGATGAAAAACGGCCGGTCTTCGATGGTGCCGCTATCGTATACCTCGGGGAGCGCACTGTGGACGTTACGGGCGCGCAGCTCGGAGTCTGAAATAAAGCGCTCACGTATGCCACGCTGATCGACCAGATGACTGCGCATCAAGTTGAGCAGTACCGGCCGATTGAGCTTATCGTCGTAGGCACGGTAGACGGTCGCGATGCGCGTGGCACCGAGGCGTTCGTCAACGCGATAGCGTCCATGGATGCGTGGCTGTGCTGTCATGCACCTCACCTTATGCGACTAGAGGCGACTCCGAGAGTGTTACCACGCATTATAGCACTATGGTGCGTTCGGGTATAGCGGAAGGGAATGATGAATTATGAATTAGGAATTGGATAGGTATTTTTGCTGTGAACAGCGTGCTGGGTAACCGATGCGTTCAATTCGGCAATAGCACGTGCGCAATCACGTCGGGATGGGTGCGCGGCAGCCAGTGATTCGCCTCGG
>QWQY01000146.1 GCA_003670675.1 Chloroflexota bacterium | reverse complement strand
GAACAACGCCGCTTGTTCGTGGAGTGGGCGTTTGTGCGCGGCATCGGCCTCGAACTGGCGCAGCAGTTCTTCGGCGCGGCGGGTGACACTGCGCGGGACTCCTGCAATTTGGGCCACATGGATGCCATAGGAGCGGTCTGCCGTGCCACGCCGTAGTTCGTGCAAAAACACCACTGCGCCGTTGTGTTCCATCGCCGCCATGTGTAGGTTGACCAGCCGTGGCAGCGTCGTGGTCAGGCGCGTCAGCTCGTGATAATGGGTGGCAAAGAGCATGCGGCAGCGCAACCGGGCATCGTCGTGGATGTATTCGATGAGTGCCTGGGCGATGGCCATGCCGTCATAGGTGCTGGTGCCCCGGCCGACTTCGTCCAGCACGAGCAGGCTTTTGGGCGTGCATTGGGCCAAAATTGCTGCAGTCTCGGTCATTTCGACCATAAACGTGCTCTGCCCCGTCGCAATGTCGTCTTGGGCGCCGATCCGCGTGAAAATACGGTCGACCAGCCCGATTGCTGCACTGTCTGCGGGTACATACGAGCCGATTTGGGCCATCAGGACAATCAACGCCACTTGGCGCATGACCGTGCTTTTGCCGGTCATATTGGCACCAGTGATGATGGCGATCTGCTCGCTGCGGCTGTCGAGTGCAATCGAATTGGCAATATAGCGCCCGCCGCGGTGTTGTTCGACGACGGGGTGGCGACCATTTTGGATGTCGATAGCGCTCCCATCATGTAACGTCGGGCGGACATAGCGATTGCGGACTGCCACGTCGGCGAGGGTGGTGGTGACATCGAGCAGCGCCAACCTGCGGGCCAGTGCGACGAGGCGTGCGCCGTGGCTGGCAATCTGCGACACGATGCCGGCAAAGGCAGACCGTTCGAGTTCGTTGAGGCGCTCTTGGGCGTTGGTGACGATGTCTTCGTAGATTTTGAGTTCGTCGGTGTAGTAGCGTTCCCCGGTCGAGAGGGTTTGTTTGCGGATGTAGTGTTCCGGCACGGCGGCACTGTGGGTTTTGCTCACCTCTATGTAATACCCAAATACTTTGTTGTAATCGACTTTGAGGCTCTTGATCCCCGTGCGTTGTTGTTCCACTCGCTCGAGCTCGCTTATCCAGCGCTGAGCGTCGCGGCTAGCGGCAACGATAGTGTCCATCTCGGCGATGGCACCGGGCCGGATGACGCGCCGCGGCAGGTCGTCATCGCCACGCAAATAGTTTGAGGCGCTGAGCAGTGCAGGGGGTTCGTCGTCGATATGGTGTTCGATGAAAGCCAGCACATCTGCTGCCAATGGGTCTGTGGCTGCGGCGCTGCCGTTTTGGTCGTCTGGAGCGAACAGGTCTGCGGTTGCGTCGGTGGGTCCCCCCAAAAAACCGCTCGCGTTCGCGATCGCCGGCACACACCGGAGCGCATCGCGCAGACGCACCACATCGCGCGGAGTGGTGACACCGACCCCCTGCATCATGCGATTCACGGTGCGTTCCATATCGCCGACCTGCTTGAGGGCGTCACGCACGGTATGCCGGCGCACGGTGTCGCTGATGTACTGTTCGATGGCATCCAGGCGTTCGTTGATCGGCGCGATATCGAGCAACGGTTGGGCTACCCAGCGCCGCAACAGACGTGCTCCCATGGGGGTACGGGTTTGATCCAGCACACCTACCAGTGACCCGGTACTGTTGTGCATCCCGTCGAGGAGCTCGAGATTGCGGCGGGTCTGCGGATCGAGGAACATCACCGTGCCCGGGGTATACGGGTGGATGGCATGCAGTTGGGCAACGTCGCTGTGCTGTGTCTCTTGGGCGTATTGGAGGAGCGCACCTGCTGCCTGGACTGCTAACGGCCGATCCTGCAGCCCCAGCCCGGCCAGCGTGCTCACTGCGAAGTGACGTTGCAACGCATCGCTGGCGGTCTTTGACTCCCAGCGCCACGCTGCGACATTGGTAATGTGGCCGTTGGCCCAGCGTGTGCTGTTGGCACGCTCGACTTTACGGGCAACCCGTTCAGACGGCAACAAGACGTCGCGTTCTTGTTTGGTCATGAACTCGAGATCGTGTTCCAATCCACTCTGTTGGGCGTCGAGCCCACTCAGCCGTCGTTGCGCATCGGTGCTGACCAGGATCTCGGCTGGCATCAATCGTGCCAATTCGCCGTGTGCTTGCTGGACTGCAGTCGCGCCGCGGAGCTCGCAGCAGGCGAATTCGCCCGTGCTTACATCGGCATAGGCGAGTCCGACATGCTGTTCGTGGACATACACGGCCGCGATGTAGTTGTTGGTGGATGCATCGAGGATCGTGCCGTCGACGATGGTTCCGGGAGTGATGATGCGAACAATTTGCCGTTCGACCATGCCTTTCCCCGCGGCAGGAGCGGTAATCCCACCTGCAAACACCGAACGTGGGCGTGTATCGCTTTTGTTGGCGGCGGTTTCGACGACTTGCTCGGCCACAGCGATGCGGTAGCCGGCAGCCACCAATTTGGTCACATATGTCTCGATGGCGTGATAGGGCATGCCAGCCATCGGACAGCGTTGCTTCACACAACGGTACTCACTCGCAAAATCTTTGTAGGTCAGGGTGACATCGAGCAAGGCTGCGATGAGCTTGGCATCGTCGTCGAAGCATTCGTAGAAGTCACCAAGCCGATAAAACAGCACGGCGTCGGGTTGGCTTGCTTTGAGTTCACGGAACTGCGTGTACCACTTATGCAACGACAATCCGGGGAACTCGCTACGGAGTTGTTCGTGGATGTCCATGGTGCCTCCCGCGCAATCAAAACGACGCACACCATGTGTGCGTCGTCATTGTATCGTGTGTCCGCCTGCGTGTCAGTTGTTGAGTTCTTCGTTGGAGCTGTTAATCATAAAGATGACGCGCTCGCCGATGTTGGTCGTGCGGTCGGCCAAACGCTCGAGCATGTAGGTGATTTCGATCAGAATCAAGCCACTTTCGAGCGTCGCAACATTGTTTTTAATCATGGTACGAATCTGTTCGTTGGCTTCGTCCTCGAGATTGTCGACAATGGCATCGGTCTCGGACAAGCCGCGGGCGATAGCGATATCACGCTTGACATACGCATCGAGGCACTGGTGGAGCATCGTGTGCGACAACTCGCCCATGCGGATGATGGTAGCAGGGACCGGGACAATCGGCGCTTGTGCGAGTAACCGCGACACACGCTTGGCGATGCCTTTGGCATAATCGCCAGCCCGTTCGAGTTCGCTGGCAATGGCCGAGGTTGCAAGCAGTGTCCGGAGGTCGCTGGCAACTGGTTGTTGTGTTGCAATGAGCTCAAACACGTGCTCATCAATCACCTGGTGGGTGCGATCGATTTCGCGGTCGGCCGCTACGACTTGGCTGGCAAGATTGGCGTCGGCATTGGCAAGGGCCTGCAATGCATCCGACAGGCCTAACTCGACACGACTGCCAATGCGCAAGAGATCGTCGTGGATGTTCTGGAGTTGACGTGCATAACGTTGACGCATGGGATTCTCCTCGGACGACTCTCACCCAACGGCAGAGGTCTATGTGATATACTGAACAGCATATACGGTATACAGCACTGTATCCCGTTACTAGACGCCATTATACATGGTTTTTCATAAGCCCTTGTTAACCTCCTGTAAAGGGATGTCGACGCTGGCGATGAGGTTTTTTGCATGCGCGACCGTAGTCTGATCCGCAACTTTAGCATTATTGCTCATATTGATCACGGCAAAACCACGCTGTCGGACCGCTTCCTCGAAGTAACCGGGACCGTTTCGTCACGAGATCGTCGTGACCAGTTGCTCGACGGCATGGACCTCGAGCGTGAAAAAGGCATCACCATCAAGGCCAAGTCGGTTCGGATGGAATACACCGCCAAAGACGGCAAAACCTACGAACTCAATTTGATCGACTGTCCAGGCCATGTCGATTTCACCTACGAAGTATCGCGTGCGTTGGCTGCCTGTGAAGGCGCAATCCTCGTCGTCGATGCCTCCCAAGGGGTCGAAGCACAGACTCTGGCAAATGTCTATTTGGCGCTCGAGCACAACCTCGAAATTGTCCCTGTCCTCAACAAAATCGACCTGCCTGGTGCGCATCCCGAGTTTGTCGCCCAAGAGGTCGAGAAGGTGTTGGGGGTTCCCGCAGAGGATGTCCTGCGCGCATCAGCAAAACAAGGCATAGGGATTATCGAAATCCTCGAGGCAATCGTCGAGCGGGTGCCACCGCCGACCGGCGAGGTGAACGCACCACTCCGTGCGTTGATCTTTGATTCACACTTTGACGTCTACAAAGGTGTCATCGCATATGTCCGTATCATGGAAGGCATGATCAACAACTCGACCAATGTCCGATTCATGCGGTCAGGGGTCGAGTGTGCCGCCCTCGAGATAGGCTACTTCCACCCGACGATGATCCCCGTCGATTCGCTCGGACCTGGTTCTGTGGGCTACATCGCCACCGGCCTCAAGCAAATCGGCGACGTCCAAGTCGGTGATACCGTGACCTTGGCCAACGACCCAGCCAGCGAGCCGCTGCCGGGCTACCGATTGGCAAAGCCGGTCGTCTTTGCCGGGTTGTACCCGGTCGAGTCCAACGCCTACACGGAGCTCCGCGAGGCCCTCGAGAAGCTTGCCCTCAACGATGCGTCACTGACATTTGCCCCCGAAAAATCCGCCGCCCTCGGCTTCGGATTTCGCTGTGGGTTCCTCGGGCTCCTCCACATGGAGATTGTGCGCGAGCGACTCGAGCGTGAATACAACTTGACGCTACTGATTACCGCACCGAGCGTCGAATACAACGTGATGCTGAGCTCCGGCGAGATTATCGCCGTCGCGAACCCGTCCGAAATGCCCGATGTCGCCAATATTGCAGCCATCGAAGAACCCGTCATGGCAATTACGGTCATCGTCCCGACGCGCTACATTGGCACCGTGATGGAGCTGGTCACCGGCAAGCGGGGCACATTTGTGGCGATGGATCATCTCGACCCACAACGCGTGTCGCTCAAGTACAAGATTCCGCTGAACGAAATCGTCATTGACTTCTACGATCAGCTGAAATCGCGTACCCAAGGGTATGCATCGCTCGATTACACCTTGTCGGGGTATCAAGAATCCGATTTGGTCAAACTCGATATCTTGGTCAATCACACACCTGTTGATGCGCTGTCGCTGATTGTGCACAAAGACAGTGCCTACAACCAAGGCCGCCAGCTGGTCGATCGTTTGCGTCGGCTGATCCCGCGGCAGATGTTCGAAGTGCCGGTGCAGGCAGCGGTCGGGAGTCGCGTCATTGCCCGTGAATCTATCCGGGCCATGCGCAAAGACGTGTTGGCCAAGTGTTATGGTGGGGACATCAGCCGCAAGCGCAAATTGCTCGAAAAGCAAAAAGAAGGCAAGAAGCGCATGAAGATGGTCGGCAATGTCGAAATCCCACAAGAAGCATTTATGGCAGTATTGTCGCT
>QWQY01000145.1 GCA_003670675.1 Chloroflexota bacterium | reverse complement strand
CGTTGACGGGACAATACTTGTCCGGCAAGATGGAAATACCAACCCCCAAAACTCGTCGACCGGGCAACGGTGCATGGATTGCGATGCGTGGAGCGAAGATGAACAATCTGCGCAACGTGAGCATCAGGTTCCCGCTCGGTGCATTTGTTGCGGTAACGGGAGTCTCGGGGTCTGGCAAGTCATCGCTCATCAATGGGACGTTGTACCCCACGTTGGCGAACCGTTTGAGTCGGATGAGCTTGTTGCCGGGTCCAATTGATGCCGTAGACGGGCTCGAACATCTCGACAAAGTCATCGACATTGATCAGCAGCCCATCGGACGAACACCACGGTCCAATCCTGCGACCTATGTCAAGCTGTTTGATCATATCCGGGATATTTTTGCACAGAGCCCCGAAGCCAAAGTCCGTGGGTACGACGTGGGTCGGTTTTCGTTCAACACCAAAGGCGGGCGTTGCGAAGCATGTGAAGGTGCAGGCGTCCAGCTCATTGATATGCAGTTCTTGGCAGATGTCTCGGTACGCTGTGATGTCTGCAAAGGGAAGCGGTACAACCGTGAAACCCTGGCGGTCAAGTACCGCGGCAAAACCATTGCAGACGTTTTGGATATGGATGTCCAAACGGCACGCGAGTTCTTTGCCCACATTCCGAAAATCACACGCATTCTGACGACGTTGAGTGATGTTGGACTCGACTACATCGCACTCGGGCAACCCGCCACGACGTTGTCTGGTGGCGAAGCACAACGCATGAAACTCTCACGCGAGCTCGCCCGGATGGACACGGGACGGACCATCTACATATTGGACGAACCCACTACTGGGCTCCACTTTGCTGACGTGCAGCGCTTGTTGCTCGTCTTGCATCGGTTGGTCGAAGCCGGCAATACGGTCCTTGTGATCGAACACAACTTGGATGTCATCAAGACCGCTGACTGGTTGATCGACATGGGTCCGGAAGGCGGCACCGGCGGTGGAGAGGTGATTGCGATGGGTACTCCCGAGGAAGTCGCTGCGGTCGAAGCATCACACACGGGCTTCTTCTTGCGTGAGATGTTCCACATGGGCAAAACCTTCTAGTTTACGCACCCCATGGGACTTCTCGCTTCAGCGAATTGAAGGGCTACATCGTGTCAGATCGTGTCAAAGTCGGATTAGCACTGCTTTCGACCTATACCATTTGGGGTTCAACATACCTCGGGATGAACTATGCGCTCCAGTCCATCCCGCCACTCCACCTATCGGCATACCGATTCTTGGCAGCATCGGTCATCATGATGCTGTTCATGCGCTGGCGCGGGGCATCGTTCCCTTCTGTACGGGAGCTGCTTGGGGGAATGGGTGTGGGCGTCATTTTGCTGGGGGTGGGCAATGGTGGAGTCGTCCTGGGGCTGAACTACCACATACCCACCGGGTTGACTGCACTCATTCTGGCGAGTTCACCGATCTGGGCGGCGATATTTGGGGGGTTCTGGGGGTTGTGGCCCAATCGCCGTGAAGTCATCGGTCTGATTGTCGGCTTCCTTGGTGTGATTGTCCTGCGTTTTGATGGCCAAATCCAAGCAGCACCGATGGGATTCATCTTTTTGATGTTGGCAGCAATGGGCTGGTCGCTAGGCACTGTGCTGATCCCCCGTGTGCGGCAGTCACCCAACGCCTACATGGCGAGTGGTGCACAGATGCTGGGTGCGAGCATCAGCTTGTTTATCGCTGCAACGCTGACGGGTGAACAGGTCACACAAGCGGTAACGACAACGTCGTTGTGGGCATTTGGCTATCTGTTGATTTTTGGGTCGTTAGTTGGCTTTACGGCGTATTCGTATCTCGTGCCACGGGTGCGACCGGCACTTGCAATCAGCTCTGCGTACGTCAACCCCATGGTAGCGGTGTTGCTCGGTACGATGCTGAACCAAGAATCGGTGAGCGCGTACATGTTGTACGCATTGCCACTCATCATCGGTGGGGTCTTGTTGATGTCGTTTGCAAAACTGAAAAAGCAGACGGTCACCGAAGCAGTCGCTTAGTTGAAAAGATAATCCCCCCGTCACATCGGTGACGGGGGGATTTTGTTATGTCTAGCGTCCGCGACCAACGATGCCCTCGGCGATGCGGTAGGCATTGGCGAGGATGGTCAACACCGGATTAAAGCCGCCATTGGTGACGTGAAGCGAACCATCTGCCACATAGAGATTACTGATGCCGTGTATTTTGCCGTTGCGGTCAGTGACTGACGTGGCAGGGTCGTCGCCCATCCGGCAGGTACCTGCTTGGTGTTGACCGGCGCTCAACCCGGGGTTCGGTGGGTTACCCCATTGCCGCTCCACTCCCGCTGCTGCCAGCCACTCACGGGCTTTGGTATGCATGTAGGCAGCAGTCCGGACCGTCTCTGGGTGTACTTTGCCGGAGAGTCGTGCGACTGGGACGCCATACCGATCACGCACGGTTGCATCGATGGTTACGCGAGCATCGGGGGTGGGGATCTCTTGGACTGGTCCCGTTATGTCTATAAAGCGCGGATATGCGTGGCGCATGAAGTCTTTGGCTGCTTTGCCCCAGCGCGGTACCTCGGGCGGCATAAAGCGCTTCCAGAAGACAATCGGCAAGGTGATGAACTCGTCGGCCAACATCCCGCCACCAATGACATCTGGATTGGCGTGATTAAAGTCGACCGTGCTGATGCTGACTCCAGGTCCTTCGCCGTCATAGACGGGGTCCTTCATCAAACCGATGGACCGTGGATAGACGTGGCCTTGGAGATGCCTGCCGAGTTGATCGGAGTGGTTACCGAGCCCGGTGGGGTGGTCGCTGGTCGCAGAGTTCAACAGCAACCGTGGCGTTTCGATGGCACTCGCCGAGATGATGACGGTAGCCGCATACGCGCGCTGATGGACACCGTCTGCGGTGACATATTCGACGCCGCTGGCGGTGTGTGCATCGGCCATGAGGACCCGCAACACGAACGCTTCGCTGATGAGCGTGCAATTCCCCGTTGCGAGTGCCCGTGGAATCATCGTATTGTGTGTGCCGTTTTTCGCATCGACGTGACACGCAAACCCGACACAGAGCCCACATTTGGCACAGGCGGGACGATTTTGGTAGGGGGTGGTGTTGATGAGCAATGGTGGAGTGAATGTATGCCAGCCGAGCGTGGTTGCTGCTTCTGCCATGATGCGCCCGCGCACGGTCAACGGCACCGCCGGCATGGGATATGCATGGGCACGTGGCCAGCGTTCTGCGCTCCCCGTCGAATCACCGGCGACTCCTATTTCGTGTTCGATGCGTTCGTAATATGGGGCCAAATCTGCATACGAAATAGGCCAATCGGCAAGCGAACTGCCGGCAGGACGACCATATCGCGACTGCATGCGGAAATCGTCCGGCATGAAGCGCCATGCTTGCCCACCGTAGAGCATCGTGGAACTCCCGACCGCCATTGCATTGTTGTGGTACCCGCCATGGTGGGGGAGTTGCACCTGCTCACTGCCATCAGGTGCAACCAACACACGTGGGTGCCCTGCGTCAGGGCCGGTGTTTTGGCCATATTGTGACAAACGGTGATTCCGTAGGTGGTCACTGCGTTCGTGCGCGTAGGTATAGTGTGTCCCACGCTCGAGCAACAAGACTTTTGCGCCGGATTCTGCGAGGAGTGCTGCTGCGACTCCACCACCCGCGCCTGCACCGACAATCAACACATCGTAGTTCATCGTCGCTCCTCGAATCCAATGGACGTCCACGAGATTGCATTAGCATTGGCGCCATGGCGTGGGTCACTATAAAAACCTTCGGCGCAGTGTTCTGCGATGAGAGCGAGGGTAGCAGGCGCGTCGCACAACCATACCGCACGGGTGTCGTTCTGCCACAGGGCGCTGATGAGTGCATCTGCATCCGGGCCATTGAGTCCTGCGAACGCGGTGCCATGGCGGAGCTGCGCTTCGTTTTCGAGCGCCGTCAATGCCTGACTATAGCGGGTGAGGAAGCCCACACCGTCGCCTTGGAGAAAGCCAATCAGATACCCGTCCACACCCGCAGCAATGCCACCGGGGACATCATCTGCAGGGATGTAGCGTTCAATGAGTGCACGCAATGTTGCGAGTTGGGGTGCGTCGAACATAGAGACCTCCATGTGTGGTGGGCAAATCATACCAGACTTCGGATGATGTGCTACAAGAGCGACTTCAATTCTTCGGCGGATTTGCGGGTCATTCCTGGGAGGGCGGCTATCTCGTCGACACTGGCTGCACGGATGGCATCGAGAGATCCAAACGTCTTGAGGAGGAGCTGACGACGCTTGGGTCCGATGCCTGCGATTTCTTCGAGCGTCGAACTCTTCATCGATTTGGCCCGCAAGGTGCGGTGGTAGTTTTTGGCGAAGCGGTCGGTTTCTTCGTCGATGGTCTGCACGAGGCCGAGGACCGGACTCGAGCGCTCGAGCACAATCAATTCCTTGGCATTGGGGAGCAACAAATCGAAGCGATCACGATTGGGACCTTTCACGACGCCGGCGATCGGGATATGCCCAAATCCGAGGCGCTGGAGTGACTCGACCGCAGCATTCAGTTGGCCGATCCCACCGTCGATGAGGATGAGATCAGGCAAGAGCGACCACGCTTCTTGCTCTTTGGTTTTGGCGTCTTCGGATTGCTGTTCATCAGGAACATCCGTCACCGACAACAAGACATCCTCACCAGCGGCAGCAGCGGCGCGTTTGAATCGGCGCTCGACCATTTCTTTGATCGAGCCGACATCGTTGGGCGCATCAATGGTTTTGATGCGAAATTTGCGGTAATGGGCTTTCTTGGGTTCGCCATTTTCGAATACCGTCATTGCACCGACGGTGTTGGTACCTTGGGTGTTCGAGACGTCGAAACACTCGATACGCGTCGGCGGATCAGACAGGTTCAGGATGGTAGCCAGTTCGCGCAGTCCGACGACCGAGCGCTTTTCGCCGTCCATCCAGGCGGCACGGAGCTCTGCAAGCTTGCGTTTGGCATTGGTGGTCGCCATTTCGACCAGTTCGCGTTTTTCGCCCCGGCGCGGGACCGAGATTTCGACTTTATGGCCGCGTTTCTGAGAGAGCCAGTTTTCGATAATCATCGGTTCTTCGACATGATCGGCCAGGATGATGTTGGGTGGGACTTCCGCAGCCGAATCGTAGAATTGGGTGAGAAACGAACTGAGGAGTTGTGCATCGTCCTCGTCTTCGGTGTTTTGCAGGGCAAACGGCTCGGCGCCGATGAGTTTGCCATTGCGGATGTAGAAAATCTGCACGACTGCCGACCCGTCTTCACGGGCAAAGGCGATGACATCCTGGTCGGTTGTAACGGTGCGCATGACCTGTTGGCGCTGACTTATTTCTTCGATGTCGCGGATCTGGTCACGGATAAATGCCGCCCGCTCAAAATGCATGTCTTTGGCGTGTTGGGTCATGCGTGTGCGCAGATTTTTGACGACGT
>QWQY01000144.1 GCA_003670675.1 Chloroflexota bacterium | reverse complement strand
GATCCGGCCATTAGACTACAAAAAACGGGTAGACGCGCTGGTGTGTTGCCCACGAGACACCGACGCATGTGCCGCACTGTCTACGTTGATCCGGGAGGTTTCAGAGCTGTGTGATGCACACACAGGGAGCCTCGCGGTCGTTTAATCTTCGAGTCGGTTATACCGGTGGGCGATATCGAGAATCTCGGCAGAATTCGCAGTACCGGTAGTCCCGAGTTTGCGGATGGTGACGGCGGCAACCAGCATGGCTATTTCGGCTGCTTCGACCAGAGTCGCCCCTGCAGCAGTGCTCACCGCGAGCGCCGCCATGACACTATCACCGGCGCCTACAACGTCGATGGGGCAATCAACGGGTACGCCACTGATGTGTGTTGTCACACCATTTTCGTATACCAATACGCCAGCTGGTCCGAGGGTCATGACCACCGGACGCCGCGTTTGTTCAGCGAGCAACCGTGCGAGCACGTCATGGTCGCTCGGCGCAGCTGTGGCCCCACTCAACGCTGCGCGTGCCTCGTGGACGTTTGGTTTGATGACAACATCGCGGAACAGCCCTATGCGTTGGCGCGAGTCTGCATACATCGGGAGCTGGGGGTGCGCTGCTGCGATGCGTCCGATTGCAGCATGGATGTGTGCATCGACCACGCCTGCGCCGTGTTCTGGCATTTGATCGGCATACACAATCGAGTCGATGCGCGGGGCGAGGGTCTCGAGATGATCTGCCAACTGCATGGTGTACCGCGTCGGGAGCGGTTCGCGGCTGCGAATATCGAGTCGTTCGCGCTCAACGACCGTATTGTCGGATTGGCGAATCACGGGCTTGGTGTATGTTGCGGTCGGTCGTTCCGGGGTGAGAATCATGAGGTTTTCGTCTGCACCAATCGCATGCAGACCCTGACGGAGCATGTAGCCGTCGCCGTCGTCACCGACGACACCCAGGCACACAACATGAGCGCCAAGTGCGGCGAGATTTGCGGCTACCGTGCCTGCAGCCCCTGGTGCACTCGTCTGGTGCGTCACTTGGTGCGCCACCAACCCTGTTTCGACGGAGATTTCAGCGCGTGCAGGATCGATCCATAGGTATCGATCGAGGAAGAAATCGCCGCACACCGCGATGCGCACACCTTTGAACGCGTCTAAGATCATTGCGAGTCGTTTTCTGTTCATTGTCCCGCTCCTATGATTCGTTTAGGTGACATAATCCTTGCCACAGTGCAGGGATTGTCTGGCGGTGGTCGCCACAAACATAGAAGCTCGTCCCGCCGTCTCGAACGGTGCGCACCAATATTGTTTTGAATGGACGGTAGTAGTAGGCTGGTTCGCTCTTTGGCGCTTCGATTGAGAGGTCATCGGGGAGAGTGACCATATCGAACACGGCTGTAGTGAAGTGTGCGATGGTGATGTGCTGCTGGTGTGCGACATTGCGGGCCATCGCCAGCGCCTTGAGATACACCTCGGGACCCATCACCGCGCTGCCGATATTGAGCATCACACCGCCCTCGAGCTGGGTGATGGTCTGGGTCAAGATCAAAAAATCGGTGTAACTCGCAGCGCCCACGGCTGCACCATCACAGTTTGGATGTTCGTGGATGATGTCTTGCCCGATACTCACATGAACCGTCACGGGGATTCCCAGTCGATGGCCAGCTGCAAGAATCGACATTTCCCGGAACGGAAAGTCCGGCGTATCGATGACCTCGCCGAGGTATTCGCCTATGCCTGCGTCTCGTGCTGCGGCTGCTGTGATGTGATCGTTGATACGCCCTGTTTCGTCCCATAGACCGAACTGCCCTTGCGAAATGTAGGTCGCTACGCTTTCGGTCGTCGCACCGATGAGGGCAAGTTCGTAGTCGTGAATCAGTCCGGCACCATTCAGGGCGACATGCGTGACCAATCCTCGTTCCATGAGGTCGATGATGTAACGTGATGTCCCTTGTTTGATGACATGCGCACCCATGATGATGACAACGGGTTTGTCTGCTGCACGAGCAGTGCGTATCGCAGGGATGAGTGCGGTCATGGCAGGTGACGAAAAAGGGTTCTCCAGCGCTGCGAGGGGCAGTACATCGCGGCGATGCATATCGTGGATCCGCTCCCCGAGGGGTAACACGTGCAACTGACTGCGATCAAAGCGTGGATGACGCATGGCCTGCTCCATCAAACAACAGTGCGGTGATCGCATCGATTGATTCAAAGTTCGCAACAACTGCGTCTGCTCCCGCATGTAACAGGTGCGTGCGTTTATGGAGATCGAGCGTGCCGGACTCTTCGTCGGATGCGACTGCGATACAGTATCCGTCGAGTGATTTGCCGGCAGAAATCTCGACCGGCCCATCACCGACAGAGAGGAGCTGCCCAGGGATAAGTGCATAGCGCTCGACCAGTGCTGCCATCGCTTCGGCTTTGGTAAAGCCAGGTGCGTGGCCACCAGGGCCGTAGATGCCTGCATCGAAGAAATGATCGATGCGGAGCGCTTTGCTTTCGCGGACCAGGTGGTGGTGTTCTGTTCCGCTGATCAGAGCGATATGGACGCCATAGTCAGTCAGGCGCTGCAGGAACGTACGTGCGCCGCGGATCATGTGGTGATCTGCTGCCTGCGTTGTCGTCATCGTCGCAATCCGCGTATCAATCCGCTCACGCATGGCATCACTAAATTCATCGAGGTAATGTTGTGCGCCGTTGTGGGGTCCGCCATACAGATGTACATGCTCGTCTACCCAGGCCATCTGAATGATGCTGGGTTGACCGGTGGAGCGGGCAATATAGCTCGAAATTTCGGCGTCGATTCGGTCGAGGTGCGGATGATACGGGGCGAGTGCCCGCTTCATGACGTCATGCATGACCACTTGCCAGCCCATACGCACGAGAGACAGCGTCCCATCAAAATCAACAGCTGCAACGACTGGGCGATGGTCTGGGCGATGAATGACTTCAATCATTGCTGGCGCTCTCCTGCTGATAACGGGCTGGTCAATGTCCAACCGCCGTCGATCGTCAGCGTCTGTCCATTGACGAGTTGCGCTGCGTCTGAACACAAGTAGCGGACCGTCTGTGCGACATCCTGCGGTGTCCCGACACGCCCCATTGGCGAGAGCGCACCCCACAGGCTGGCATACTCAGGATTGTCCGCCAGATTACGGTCATTGATCGTCGCACCTATTGCAATAGCGTTGACGGTAATCCCACTACGTCCGAGTTCAACTCCCAAAATCGACGCGAGATGACGCAAGGCAGCCTTTGAGGTGCCATAGACAGCGGCTCCTGCCATTGCCGTTATGCCGGTCACCGACGACGACAGCACAATCCGCCCGCCACGCCCTTGGGTGATCATTTGGCGTGCTGCTGCTTGTACCCCAAAAAACGTTCCTTTGAGATTGAGATCAAACACCGTGTCGTAGTCCGATTCGGTCATACTAAGGAACGGACCAAACACCGTTACCCCGGCGTTTGCGACAAATACATCGACGGACCCATAGGTCGCAACGGCGCGCTGGATGAGTGCTTCGTGGGCTGCAGTGTCTCGTAAATCGCAGTCGCTGACCGTCAGGCGACCTGTCAGCCCGGCACATTCCTGTATCAGTGCCTCAACGCGTTCGCGTTCGCCATGAAAAGCAGCATAGACATCGGCACCAGCGGCCACAAAGAGGTGTGCAATCGCGGCGCCTATTTCGCGATTTACACCGGTGACCACTGCGACTTTGCCCTGATATTCGTGCATCGTATTCAGCATTGCACCCTCAACACAAACGGAGTGGCACAGCGTGCCACTCCGTAGCTGCAGACCTGGTTAATCGCGAGAAAACGCTGCGTCGAATTGGACGTTTGACGGGGTGAAATCATTGCGGCGCACAAATGCACACGCGTCAGTCGCACCGTATTCACGGTCCATGCTCATGTCTTCCCACTCAACGGACAACGGACCGGTGTAGTTGATGCGGTTCAATGCACGGAAGATAGGGCCCCATGCCATGTCGCCACGACCCGGTGAGATGAAGTCCCAGCCGCGGCGTGGATCACCAAAGTTGATATGCGACGCAAGAATGCTCGTGTGACCATTCAGATTGCGGAAGCTCTCTTTGACGTGGACATGGTAGATTCGGTCAGCGAAACGCTCGACGAAGGCGACTGAGTCGATGAACTGGTGATAGAGATGGCTCGGATCGAAGTTGATGCCAAAACCGGGGCGATTACCAATAGCGTTCAGCGCCAACTCGGTGGTGTAGATGTCGTATGCAATCTCCGTCGGGTGGACTTCGAGGGCAAATTTGACTCCGACTTCATCGAACACGTCGATGATGGGATTCCAGCGTTTTGCGAAATCGGCATAGCCGGCGTCGATCATCGCTGGGGTGTTGGGTGGGAATGAGTAGATGAGGTGCCAGATTGATGACCCGGTGAACCCATTGACCACTTTGACGCCGAACTTGGCAGCAGCACGGGCAGTATCCATCATTTCCTTGGCTGCCCGCTGTCGGACGCCTTCTGCATTGCCATCGCCCCAGATGTGTGGTGGCAGAATGGACTTGTGGCGTTCGTCGATGTTGTCGCAGACCGCTTGACCGACCAGGTGATTGCTGATGGCGTAGCACTTGAGGCCATGCTTCTCGAGCAATGCCTTCTTGGCAGGGATGTAGTTGGGGTCGGAGAGCGCTTTGCCCACTTCGAAGTGGTCGCCCCAGCAGGCGAGTTCGAGCCCATCATAGCCGAATGCTTTGGCTTTGACGACCAGCTCTGCCAGGGGCATATCAGCCCATTGACCGGTAAAGAGGGTGACGGGACGTGCCATGTGAGTATCCTCCTTCGGATTGCTTAATATTCGGGGGTGACCCATTGCTTGCTGCTCGCCGATGTCTCGATGGCATCAAGGACTGCTTGACAGCGGACACCGTCGTCAAAGGTCGGTTCGGGCGAGACACCCTTGTCAATACCGTTCATCAAATCATAGACACCGTGGGTGAACGTGTGTTCCCACCCAATGATGTGACCAGCTGGCCACCAGGAGCTCATGTATGGGTGTACACCCTCGGTCACGAGAATCGTACGGAACCCCTGTACATCGGCTGCGTCGTCGTTGAAGAGTACCTGCAACTCGTTCATGCGTTCGAGGTTGAAAACAATGCTGCCTTTGGACCCGTTGATTTCGAACGAATTGTAGTTCCGGCGCCCATTGGCGAAGCGGGTTGCTTCGAAGGTGCCAACTGCACCGTTTGCGAAGCGGGTCATAAACAACGCAGCGTCGTCGACGGTGACGTCACCCATTTCGGCCGATGCCGCAGCACCCAACCCACCAGTGGTGCCTGCCATCAGCGGGCGTTTTTTGATGAAGGTCTCGGTCATGCCGGTCACTTCGGCGATTTCGCCGACCAACATGCGTGCAAGGTCGATGCTGTGTGCTCCCAAGTCACCCAACGTGCCTGCACCTGCGATGTCCTTCTGCAAGCGCCAGACAAGTGGGAAGTTCGGATCCAT
>QWQY01000143.1 GCA_003670675.1 Chloroflexota bacterium | reverse complement strand
GCAAACAGCTCCGAACTCTGCTCGGGGAGCGGAACAAGCTGTACTCCTGCGCTCTGATCTTGTTGCCCCGTACCGAGTTGACCGTGATCATTGGCACCCCAGCAACGGATCGTGCCGTCGTCTGCTCGGGCACACGTATGTGCGTTACCAGCCGCTATCGAAACCGTTCGTTCGAGCCCTATAACCACCTGCGGATACGACGTCGAGGTCATCGGACCGACCGCAGGTTGGCCGATCTGCCGAGTTACATTGCTCCCCCAGCACCAGACGGTTCCGGGACTCGGTACGAGCGCGCAGCTATGCCGCAAGCCAACAGCGACACTCGTCACATCTTGGATGGAGGCCACGACATTTGCGGTTCGCGAGAACGGGAGCGCTTTCCCATCGTTGCCGAATCCGAGTTGCCCTTCATCATTCGCACCCCAACACATGACATGACCTGAATACACCACTACACACGTGTGTGCTGCACCACTCTGCAGCGTGACACGCTGTTGGGTCGCCGGGGCAATAACATCCTCGGAAGGCATAGGGTCTATGTCGACAAACTCGTTGCGAGGGGATGTGAGTTCATCAGGGAGTACTGCTTGCCGTTCAATCACGTTTTTGACAATCACACCGACAACGGCAGATGCCGGTGCAACAATCAGCAGAACAATAAAAACGGCAATTATGCTGTACCAAAAGCGCAGAACAAAGCGTTGCATAGAGTCTATCTACCTCAAAATGATGTGTCTATTGTACCATCTACTACAAACCGTGGTGGTTGTGTAAGCTCCGCAGTGTACCGGTCCTTTTGTCTATTCAATTCGCACTCAATACCCCCACTTCGATGTCATCTACCAATGCATACGACTGAATATTTCGTATTCACAAGGACGCTTCTGTCACATCACAGGTGAATACACCGACTCATGTACGTTTTCTCCTCCGCTGAGTTGCGTTTGCCGTGTCATAACTGCCTTGAGATACAACAAACACAACTGAGAAGAGACAATTTCTGAGAATGTATTAATTCCACGATAAGAAATTGTGCACCTTCGTATATGCAAACGTGCCACAGATGTGGTAATGTATGTCAGACACTTTTTGTAACGGTCATATGCATAATACGGTCGCTTCGGTGACCTGTATTGAGACGATTCAGGCATGCCTGAAATTGCAAAATGATGCATATGACGCTTGTACAATGGGGTACAAAAAGTGCTCATCACCGCACACGGTGTGAGCACGCACAGAATCCGGCACTGTTATGAAAGGGATTGCGCCTGCATGGTAATCTACATCATCTCGCGTCTAATCAGGCTTGTCGTTGTGTTTTTCGTGGTAACGGTAGTTGTTTTTTTACTCATGCACAACGTACCAGGCGGTCCATGGGACGAGACGAACCGCAACCTGACAGAACAACAGCGCGCCAATATGCTGGCAAAGGTTGGGCTTGACAAACCCTTGCACGAACAATATCTCACCTGGGTGGGCAATGCCCTGCAAGGCGACTTCGGCATTTCGTACCAATTCAAAGACACTTCCGTCATTGACGTAATCGCGTCTGTATGGCCCAAAAGCATTCAACTCGGCGGGATCACTGTTCTGATCTCAATCGCGCTTGGTGTGTTCATGGGAATATTGGCAGGCATCCGCCAAAACACCTGGGTTGATACCGTTGTCACGTTTATCTCCACACTCGGCATGACTGTGCCAAATTTCATCATCTCTATTTGGATGATATTGATTTTGACCGTAAAGCTCCAATGGCTTCCGATTTCACTCGACGCCGACCGATGGAGTGATCCCAGAGCGTGGATTATGCCCGTCATTGCGTTGGGTCTTGGACCTATGGGTATTGCAGCTCGTTTTACCCGTGGCAGCTTGACGGAAGTTTTGACCGCTGATTACATTCGTACTGCCCGTGCAAAAGGCTTATCCGAGTCGATGGTCATCTGGCGGCACACCATGAAAAACGCGCTAATCCCAATTATCACCGCGTTGGGACCGATGGTGCCCAACATGATCACAGGCACGATTTTTGTCGAAACCATGTTCCGCGTCAATGGTATCGGCAAATTCTTTGTGACCAGCATCACTTCACGAGATTACCCCATGATTTTGGCTTTGATGCTTATGGTTGCCTCATTGTGGGGCTTGTTGTACCTGCTGACTGACCTTGTCGCCACCGTGATTGACCCACGTATCAAGCTTGACTAATTGCAATCATCAAAGGAACAATCATGATCGGTATACCGTTAAACGAGCGCAAACCTGCCAACCTCTGGCGCGATGCTGCGATACGATTTAGCCGCAACAAATTGGCAGTTGGCGCACTTTTTGTCGTAGCAATGTTTGTCTTCATGGCGATTTTCGCTGATGTGATTTCGCCATCGCCGTACGACAAGACCAACTTGACACAGTCCCGCAAGTTCCCGAGTTGGCAGTACCCCCTGGGAACTGACACCATTGGCCGTGACCAGCTGAGTCGTATCATCTACGGCGCACGTGTTTCACTGTCTATTGGTCTGAGCGTGCAACTCCTTGCAGTTGTTATCGGTGTTTCTATGGGCGCTGCAGCAGGGTTCTTGGGTGGCTGGGTCGATACCCTGGTCATGGGCACCATCGAAGTTTTTACCGCGATACCGCAACTCCTCTTTGCATTATTCTTACTAGCACTCTGGGGCGGTGGTATAACGAACATCATCATCGCTTTGGGTATCATTAGTTGGATCGAAATTTGTCGGCTTACGCGCGCACAGATTCTATCCCTACGCGAAAAAGAATATATCGAATCGGCCCGTGCAATCGGCGTGACAAATATCAACATTGCCATCAAGCATTTGTTGCCGAATGCACTTTCACCATTGATTATTTCGTTCACCCTCGGTATCCCGGCAACGATGTTCGCAGAGGCAGGTTTAAGCTTCTTGGGGATCGGTATTAACGACCCCATGCCGAGCTGGGGCAAAATGGCGGGTCAGTCATTCGGCAACATCGAGGTGTACTGGCACCTTGGGTTGTTCCCCACGCTGATGATTGCACTTACCATGTTGAGCTTCTCCTTTGTGGGCGACGGTTTGCGTGATGCTCTCGACCCACGTCTCCGCAAGTAAGCACCAAAGAAGCACCTCGTGTCTCCACACGAGGTGCTTTTTTGTTATCTCGATTATATGCAGCGACGAATTGCGCACACTCCGCTCGCGGTAGCATAGGTACATACAGAGACTTTTTATTCCGAAACTTATTTCTTCATTCGTTATGAAGTTGACATGATACACTGGAGGAAATCTCCACAGTCTTATGTTAAAATACCGATAACGCGGTACACTCGGTCAATCTCTGAATGTGGGCGGTCCACATTCGGATTGATATATGACAAAGTGGCAACACAATGTCTATGGTTTTTTTACGTTAAGGAGTTCACAGATGACCCGTACGCACAAGGGTGCACGTTGGGCACTGGCACTCGTCATTGCAATGCTGGTAACAGCATGTGGTGGCGCAGCTCCAGCAGCAGAACCAACAGCTGCACCGGCCGAAGAGGCCACTGCAATCCCAACTGCTGCATCAGTTATTGATGCAACACCAGTTCCCGTCGAGCCAACCGCAGTACCAAGCGGCGCAGGCGAGAAGTTGCCAAACGGCAATGTTCTGCCAGACGACGCAGCACCAGTCGCCGACCAGGTGTACAAAGTGTACTATGACAGCACTTTGAACTTCGAAACCGTTGACTTCTTGGTCAGCGTGTACAACGAAGCCGGCGTGACGAACGTTCACAGCGAGCCATTGATTCGCTTGGACAACAACTTCGTTCCGCAGCCAGCTGCAGCTCTGTCGTGGTCGTCAAATGCTGACGGCACCGAATGGACCTTCAACCTGGATCCGAACTTGAACTGGAGCGATGGTACGCCGGTGACCGCTGCCGACTACGTCACCACCTTCCAGTATGCCGCCAACAAGGACCACGCATGGGACTTCGCATGGTTCTTCCAAGCACCAGGCGAAATCAAGAACTGGTCCAAGGTCAACGCAGGCGAAGTACCTGACGATCAGTTGGGCGTCGTTGCGAAAGACGACAAAACCGTTGTCTTCACCACCGAAACGCCAGCACCGTTCTTCCCAGCTAAGGCACTCTACAGCACCCCGCTGCAGAAGGCTGCGTTCGAGAAGTATGGTCCGTACTACAACAACGACCCCAAGACATCCGTGTCCTGTGGACCGTTCATGTTGAAGGAATTCACCAAGGGCGAGCGTGTCATTTGGGTTGCCAATGACTCGTACACCGGCACCAACAAGCCTTTCCTGCGTGAAATCCAGAGCATCGCAGCCAAGCCAGAGACCTTCTTCGCAGGCTACCGCGCCGGTGAAGTCGACTCCGTCGGCGGCGAGAACCTGGACCAGGCTGCAGTGGACATCATCCAGGCTGACCCAGACCTGAAGTCACAGGTTCGCGTCAACGCAAATGACTTCCGCACCGACTACCTGTTCTTCGACAACCAGTCTGCACCATTCAACAATGTCAAGGTTCGTCAGGCGTTCTCACACCTGATCGACCGCGATGGTTTGATCGCCGGTGCAGTCGGTACGACGCAAGCTATCCCAGCCTACTCCTTCTTGATGCCGGGCTTCCACTCGGAAAACTCGAAGGGTCTGTCGAGCATCCAGGCATACGATGTCGAGAAGGCTAAGGCCTTGATCGCCGAAGCTGGATTCCCAGAAGGTAAGGGCTTCCCGAAGATCACCTTGTGGTTGCGCAACGAGAACCAGTCACGGCAGGCAGCTGCCCAGGCTATCGCTGACTCCATCAAGACCAACCTCGGAATCGAAGTCGAAGTTTCCAACAAAGAACAAAAAGTCTTCATGGAAGCTTTGAACGCCAAGCCAACCCAGCTTCAGTTCGGTATGGTTTCGTACGGTATCGACTTCTTCGATGCCTCGAACATGCTCGGCGTGTTCCGCTCGGGCGGCCGTCACAACTGGAACAACGACGCATACGACAAGCTGGTTGACGAAGCTTCGGCTTCGAACGATCAGACCGGCCGTATCGCTCAGTTCCAGGAAGCTGAGAAGATTTTGGTCGAAGACGTCGGCGGCATCTTCCTCTGGCACCGTGTCAACTCCGGTTTGCTGAAGCCATATGTCGGCGGCAGCCAGCTCGAGCCAAACAAGGCTGGATTCTCCGGTATCCAGTGGCCAGGTATGTCTGCATACAGCACCGTACCAGGATCGATGTACATCAAGAACAACGTTTCCGAATATCGCAAGTAATTCGTTTCGTTGCCGGCAGGGACATCGCTCACGCGATGTCCCTGTTTTTTGTGCACTCGAATGCAGTACAATACAGCGTATTCGCGTCAATTAGGTGTACCATGCTGCTTCTGCTTGTCCGCCATGGCGAGACTGCCTACAATGCCGTTGGACGCTATCAGGGTCATGTCCAAATCGAATTGAACGAACTCGGGCAGTTCCAAGCAGTCCGTGTCT
>QWQY01000142.1 GCA_003670675.1 Chloroflexota bacterium | reverse complement strand
TCGCGACGATATCGTGGTCGGCAATGACTTCGATAACCGCGACATGGTCTGGCTCCACCACGGCGCCGATTGGGTACCGGTGCAACCATTCGTTTCGACCCCACACAGCACCATGAGCTACGACCTCGCTGATCTCGACCGCGATGGTGCACCCGAGCTCCTGGCTGCAGACATGAACCCCTACGACACCAGCGTGCAAACACTGGCCCAATGGCTCCCGGTCACCAGCCGCATGACCCAATATCACCCCGCCGACGACCCACAACTGATGGAAAACGCCATCCTCCAGCGTGGCGCAGACAACCGGTGGCACAATCTCAGCCGGACCGTCGCCGCAACCTCCACCGGCTGGAGCTGGTCGACACGGTTCGGTGACCTCGATAATGATGGTTATGTAGATATGTACGCGGTCAACGGCATGATTGCCCAGGAGCTATTCCCGTTCCTCCCCGATCATGCGCTCGTCGAACGCAACCAAGCGTTACGCTACGATGGCAGGCGCTACGCTCCTGCTCCCCAGTGGGACCTCGATGCAATCGCATCAGGTCGCGGGATGGCGATGACGGATCTCAATGCAGATGGACAACTCGATATCGTCGTCAACAATCTGCAGGCACCAAGCGTCGTCTATCAAAATGCGCTGTGTGCAGGCGCTGCATTGACCGTATCACTCCGACAGGCAGGGGCAAATCCGCAGGCAATCGGTGCACAGCTACGGTTGACCAGTGGCGACATCACCCGGTGGGGTACCATCACCACCACCCGCGGCTATCTCTCCGGTGACTTGCCGGCGGTGCATTTTGGGCTCGGTGCTGAAGCACCGACATTCCTCACCATACGCTGGCCCGACGGCGCGCTATCGACCATCGACACCCTCCCTGCCACCGGTCATCTTGTCATCGAACGGAGCGCACCATGACCCACAGCCCATTGCACCCCGCACCAATGAACGCACCGAACACGGTGCTCGGGTACCTGGTCCCACAACAACGGTGGGTCGCAGCAGGGATGCTCCTGGCGGGGCTCCTGATTGGGCTTATCGGCCTGACGATGGGGCAACCGATGTGGCGTGCCGCGCTGCCGGGCACGATTCTGTTCAGCGCCGCCATTATCGTACGCTGGCACGCAGACCGTACGCACTATGGTCCGTTGATTGCACTCATGGTTGCACTGCTTACCTTCCAAGGGGGACACGGGGTCGAACACCTGGTCCAATGGGTGCAGTACCATATCATTGGGTACACAACCCGCGGGTCCAATGGGTTGATATCGGCGGCGAACTCCGAATGGGTGCACTTTCTCTGGAACTGGGGCGTGCTGCTCGTCATGCTCCGGCTCTATTGGCTCGGCCTGCGCAACCCGTGGGCCTATGTGATGTTGTTCTGGAGTACGGCGCACACCGCCGAGCATACCTACCTGTTTGTCCGGCATCTCGAGGTCCTCGAGATCCTGCGCGCCTATGGTGAACCAACCATCACCGCCCAAGGATTGCCGGGTATCTTCGGCACAGACGGCTGGCTGGCCCGCAGCCCCACGACAGCGGGAACCTTTGTCTGCACCATCCCCGGGTTGACAACCGCAACCCGTCTCGATGTCCACTTCTGGTGGAATGTCGGCGAAACCATCCTCCTGATGATCGCCGCATACACGCACATACACCGCAACCCACAGCACAATCCCGCTGTGGTCCAGTAATCCGAGAAAGGAACGTTCCCCAATGGCCATCATCACACTCTTAGGTGCCGGCAGTACCGTCTTTGCAAAAAACTTGCTCGGAGACATCCTTTCGTTCCCCGAACTCGCCAATAGCGAGATTCGGCTCTTTGACATCGACCCCGAGCGCCTCAAAACCTCGGAAGTCGTCGCCAACAAGGTTGCTCAAGCACTCGGTGCCAAACCCAAGATCATCACCACCACCGACCGCAAAAAAGCCCTCGAAAACGCCGACTACTCCATCGCCATGTTTCAAGTCGGTGGCTACAAGCCCTCAACGTTGATCGATTTCGACATCCCCAAAAAATACGGCTTGCGCCAGACCATTGCCGACACGTTGGGCATCGGCGGTATTATGCGTGGCCTACGCACCATTCCCGTCATGCTCGATATGTGCCGTGACATGGAAGAAGTCGCCGGCGACATTACCTTCCTCAACTATGTCAATCCAATGGCAATGAACTGCTGGGCAATGTCCCGTGCCACCACCATCAAGACGGTCGGTTTGTGTCACTCGGTCCAAGGCACCGCCGAGCAACTCGCCGACGACATCGGCGTCAACATCAACGAAATCAATTACATCGCCGCCGGCATCAACCACATGGCCTTCTACCTCAAGTTCGAGAAGGATGGTCAGGACCTCTACCCAGCCATCAAAAAGGTCCTCAACGAAAAGCGCGCACCTGATTGGAATCTCGTACGCTACGAAATCTACAAACGCTTCGGGTATTTCGTCACCGAATCCTCCGAGCACTTTGCCGAATACACTCCCTGGTTCATCAAGCGTGACCGCCCAGACCTCATCGAAGAATTCAACATCCCCCTCGACGAGTACATCCGCCGCTGCGAAAACCAAATCGCTGGTTGGCATCAACTGCGCGAAGACCTCATCACCAACGACCTGCCGCTCGAAGTCAACCGCAGCCACGAATACGGTTCGCTGATCATCCACAGCATGGAAACAGGCCAGCCACGTGTGGTCTACGGCAACGTCGCCAACCGTGGTCTGATCAACAACCTGCCCGAAGGCTGCTGTGTCGAAGTCCCTGTGCTCGTCGACAAAAGCGGTTTGCAACCGACCAAAATCGGCAACCTCCCGCCACATCTGGCAGCCATGATGCAGACCAACATCAATGTCCAGGCGATGACCGTCGAAGCAGCCCTCACCGGCAAACGCGAACACGTCTACCACGCTGCCGCCTTCGACCCACATACCGCCGCAGAGCTGTCATTGGACCAAATCTGGAACCTGTGCGACGACCTCATTGCCGCCCACGGCACCATGATCCCTACCCTCAAATAGTCAACCACCCCAAGGCGGGAGGTGCGTATCGTATACGCACCTCCCGTTTCGTTTTCTTTCCGTGCAGCGTCAGGCGGCGTACTTTCGTGCCACCCAGATACACCCGACCACTACGACTGCCGCGCCCATCAATGTAGCCGTCGGGCGCTCTCCGTCGATGGGCCATGCCCACAGAATGGTCAGAAAAGGCTGCACCAATTGCACCTGGCTGACCCGTGGGATCCCGCCGAGCGCTAACCCGTGATACCACGCAAAAAATCCCAAAAACATGCTAAACACCCCCAGATAACCCACTGCCAGCCATGCCGGTAGCGACACCGCGGCCACCGGCGCGGTCATGCACGCCACAATCAACAAGATCGGCAAACAGACCACATTGGCCCAACAAATCGTGCGCCAGCCGCCGATGTCTTTGGACAGCTGCCCACCGTAGACATACCCGACCGCGGCAATCAACACGGCCACCACCATCGCCACATCGCCGCTACCTTGGCCTGTGCCACTGTGCCAGGTGACCACGGCGATCGCAGTGGCGCTCCCGACAATAGCCGCTCCCCAGAACTGCCAGCGCAGGGTATAACGCACCACCAATGCACCCAATGCAACCGTCGCCAGCGGCAACAATCCATTGACAATGGCACCGTGCCCGGCAGGCACCTGCTGCATGGCCATCGAAGAAAACAGCGGAAAGCCCAGGGTCACCCCAGTCGCAATAATCGCCACTTTGCCGTATTGTGCCCAACTCAACCAGGGACTCTTGGTCACCAACAAGGCACACAACGACAGCACCGCAGCCAAGACACCACGTGCGGTCGCCACAAACACCGGGCTCATCTCGGCCACCGCAATACGCGTCACCGGCAACGACACACTAAAGATCACCACACCGACCAGCCCCCACAAGATACCGCGCCGAGTATCACGTTCCGTCTGCATCACCATTTCTCGATTCACCGTAAAATGAATCCATCATACGGTATGGACGCACAGACGGTGGAATTGCCGACACAAGGAGCAGCATGAACGCATGGTTTTTGGCGAGCGCCTTGGGTGCGTCGTTAGGCTTTGGGGTAGGTGATTTCTTGGGTGGGCGGGCCAGCTCCAAAATCCCCGTCGTCCAGGTCCTCGTCATCAGCGAACTCTTCGGTGCGCTGATGTTTTGGCTGCTCGCCCGTGCCACCAACGAAGCACCGCTCCCGACGACCCTCATCGGCCTTGCAGTCGTAACCGGGATCTGCGGCGCGTTGGGCCTCGCTGCGCTCTATCATGGCATCGCCCAGGGGCACACGGCGGTCACGGCCCCAGTCGCCGCCGCTTTGTCGGCCATCATCCCGGTCTGTTATGGGATCACCACCACCGGTTGGCCGTCCACCATCACACTCATCGGCATGGCAATCGGCATCGGTGCCATAGTCCTGAACTCGCTTTCCGGCAAAGCAACGGGCTATAGTGGTCTGTGGCAAGGTTTGGTTGCGGGAGTTACCTTCGGTGTCTTTTTGATTTTGCTCAAATACCTCGGCGGCAACGGCGTGTTCGCCCCCCTCGCAGTGATGCGTGCCGGTGCACTGCTTGTCACCATACCATGGCTGTTGATTCGTCGCGGTGGCATGCCCAGCGCAGCCGGCATCGGCCTCGCAATGGCCGCAGGTGCATTCGATTTGAGCGCCAACGCGGCATACATGATCTCGACCCAACTCGGCCGGCTCGACGTCGCCAGCGTGCTGGCATCGCTCTACCCCGCAGTGACCGTCCTGTTGGCGTTTTTCGTCAACCGCGAACCCATCAACACCCTGCAACGCATCGGTCTGGTCACCACCCTCATCTCGACCGCATTGATCGCGCTCTAGCGGGGATATCTCGCAATCGAACCCCAAAAAACGTGCGAACGAGTTTCCTCGTTCGCACGTTCGTTTGGTGTACTCCCCGCAGTATTAGCTTTGGATAATCACGCGGAGCCCACCGATCAACGCTGCAGGCACGGCTGCTACTGCATCCGCCGGCAATCCGACCTGAACTTTACCCAAGATACAGATCATCAATGCCAAGACGATTTGGGCCTCTGGGTAGCCAGTAATGGCCTTACAGGCATCGATGATGTCTGCATTCATATTGACTTCTGCCAAGCGATCAAACGACCAGTCGGCAACGTCTGGATAGCGTGCCAGGAGCACCTGTGCAACGAGTTGCAATCGCTCTGCAGCGCGCGTCTTCTCGTATTCGGCAACAATAGCAGCAGAGGTGTTTGGTGATGAAAAACCCCGAGATTCTATTTCGAAATCCACATCCATTTCGCGTACAATATCCATCGGAGACTCTGGCATCGCATACAGCGCTGCAGACCGTCTCTTCGGCGCAGATGCAGGCATCATTTGCGGCGCACTGTACAACACGGCTTGCATCCGACCACCATGCCAATCCTCGGCCATCTGCTGCTGCACTTTGACCGCAATAGTGTGGC
>QWQY01000141.1 GCA_003670675.1 Chloroflexota bacterium | reverse complement strand
CGTATCGACCAAATACCAATTGACGGCACGGCCATGCTGATCGGGGCGGATGACATGCAGAAAACTCCCCCGTTGCACCGCAGCCCCCAACCCCTCGGACAAGACGTCGAGGTATGCCGAATGCGGAGCCACCACCAACAAACTCTGCGTCAGAACGGTGTCGTTGCTGAGGGCATCCCAGCTGACGCGGCGCGGCCGCGTCGTCTGGCTCGTGATGAGCCCATAGAGATGCAGCGAGACCTTGAGTTCGACGATGCTGGTGATGCGCGGCAGGTGGATGTGGATGAACTCTGCCGGCAGGGGCACGAGCGCCTGTCGGTTCGGGGATGGGGTAGACATGTCTAGTACCCTTCCGGCGTCCGATACGTCAGGTCCGAGAAGCGCGTGGTCGATGGGTCAAAACGCATATTGACAACGCCCACAGGGCCATTACGGTGCTTGGCGATGTGGATTTCGGCGATGCCTTTTTTGTCGGATTCTTTGTTGTAGAGCTCGTCGCGATAGATAAACATGACGATGTCGGCGTCTTGTTCAATCGAGCCCGACTCGCGCAGGTCGCTCAGCATGGGCACATGGCTCTGGCGCCCTTCGACCGCGCGTGACAATTGCGACAAAGCGATGACGGGGACGTTGAGTTCACGGGCGAGCGCCTTGAGCCCGCGCGAGATTTCGCCCACTTCTTGGACGCGGTTTTCTTTGCCCTTACCCGACATCAGTTGCAAGTAGTCGATGATGATCAGGTCACAGCCGTGTTGGGCTTGGAGCCGGCGCGCTTTGCTGCGGAGCTCCATGATGCTAATACCCGGAGTGTCTTCGATATAAATAGGTGCCTGAGCGAGGCGACCCATGGCTTCGAAGACGGTTTTGAGCTGATTGTCGGGGACCTGGCCGAGGCGCAGGCGATGGGTGTCGATTTGCGTCTCCATGGCGATGAGGCGTTGGATCAGCTGTTCGCGACCCATTTCGAGGCTGAACACGGCCACGGTGTGCTGGAAGTACATGGCCACGTTGTAGGCAATACTCATGGCGAACGATGTTTTGCCGGTACCCGGGCGGGCGGCCAAGATAATCAGGTCGGAGCGTTGCAGACCGCCGGTGATTTGATCGAAGTCACGATAGCCGGTCTGCACACCGAGGATCTCGCCGCGGTGTTCTTGGAGGTAGTTGAGCTGTTCGTAATAGTTGTCGACGACCTTCGAAATATGCACAAAATCCTGCGACGTGCGCTTTTGGGCGATGTCAAAGAGCAGTGCTTCGGCTTTGTCGATGGTCTCGTCGATTTCGGCTTGTTCGTTATAGCCGAGGGCCGCGATGTGGGCGCCGGTCTCGATCAGGCGGCGCAACAGGGCCGTGCGTTCGACGGCGCGGGCATAGTACTCGATGTGATACGAAGTCGGCACGGCATCGACCATCTCGCTGAGGTAGATGATGCCACCGACCTGGTCGAGTTGGTTGCGGCGGCGCAGTTCTTCGGCCACGGTGCGGGTGTCGGGCGGGATGCGGTTGTTGTAGCAAGCGACCATCGCGTCGTAGATTTGGCCGTGGCGTTCGAGGTAGAAGTATTCGGATTTGATCCATGCGTTGATGGCCGAGAGGGCATCTCGGTTGAGCAGGATCGACCCGAGGGTGGCACGCTCGGCTTCGATGTTGTGGGGGAGCGATGGCTGTGTCATGGTGAATTTTCGATAAATAAACGACTGTGATGTGGTAAAAGACTACCGATCATCACAGTCGCAATAGACTACGGAGCGAAGCAGCGAAGACTAGGCTTCGTTGGCGGCCGTCACAACGACGTTCACGTTGGCAATGACGCCAGCCATGACACGGTAGTGCACCGTGGAGGACCCGAGGCTCTTGATGGGCTCGTCGAGGTCCAAACGGCGACGGTCGATTTCGATCCCGAGGGCTGCATGCAACTTCTCGGCGATGTCGCTGGCGGTAACCGAACCGAACAGGCGGTCGTTTTCGCCGACGCGCTCTGAGAACGACAAGGTCACACCGGCGATGCGCTCGGCCAGAATCTGGGCTTCGGAACGCAACACAGCGTCACGCTTGGCCTGGGCAGCGAGGCGCTCTTCGGCTTGTTTGATGGCGCCGCGGGTGGCGATAATCGCAAAACCCTGTGGCAACAAATAGTTGCGACCGTAGCCGCCGGACACTTCTTTGATCTCACCGACTGAGCCAAGATTCTCAACGTTCTTGGTCAGCAACACTTTCATCTTCGTGGCCACAACTGGCTCCTATTCACTTCAGGCACCGACGGACGGCGCGAGAATGCGGACACACGCCGCCTGATACAAATATGTACGTGCATAGTACCACACCGACTGACAGGGGTCAAACTGAATTGTGTCGGTTGCTGACATGGCACCCCAACGCCCCACATTGGATGACAAAAGCATTACACCGTGCCATCGACTGCCGCCTGCAGCGCATATGCAATCTGCGCAGCGGCCCCTGTACAGGCAGGCATGCCGTGAAAGTGCGCATCCCAGAGGTATGTCTGGAGCGCCTCTAACGCACGTCCGATCGCCGGTCCCGGCGGCATCCCAGCCGCAACCAAATCGGCACCGCGGATACACAATTGCCCCTCTGCCTGCACCGTTGCATTGCGCACCAGCAAGGCAGCAACCTCGGGCTCGAGGATTGCGACCCCCGCCAATACGGCACCATCGAACGCCGCGAACGCGCGGATCGCGAGACTGGGCCGCTGGGTCAGCCAACGGCGCCAGCGTGGCCGCAGTGCGCGCAGGGCAGACAGGTCACGTAGCCCCACCGGCAACTCGCTCCAGGTGGTCAACACGGCCTGTAGCGCCGCTGTAGGCATGCGCCACAGCAACGCCACGATGCGCAGGTCGGGGGAAATGTCTCTGAGCAGGGCAACATCATGGCGGACGAGGCGTGCACCCGGCAGAACGGCAGCCAACACGCCCCAGCGCTGGAGCAACAGCATGGGTTTGGCTGGATCTGCCTCGGCCAATGTGCGCTGTAGCTCGGTCAGCCAGCGAAAGCGCGAGACCGTTGTGCACACATCCGCCGCCACCGCCCAGCGGATCAGCCCGCGCAGATGCGCATCACTATGCAAATCGAGGCGGGCGGCGATGCGCGCCAAGCGCACCAGGCGCGTCGGGTCTTCGAAGAAGCTGAGCGGATGCACCAACCGCGCTCGGCGCGCCTGCAAATCCCCCCAACCACCATACGGGTCGACGACGGTCAACGCACCATGTGCCTGCAACACAATCGCCATTGCATTGACGGTCAAGTCGCGCCGTGCCAGGTCGGCGCGGATGTCGTCGACCGGGTTCACCGTGGGCAATACGCCTATCGTTGCGTATGTCTCGTGGCGCGCCCCGACGATGTCGTAGACGTCCATTCCCACAGAGGCTTGGAGGGTAGGAGGGAAAGTCAGGGTGGCGGTCGCAAATGGGCTGCGTTGGAGTACCGTTGCACCGGTGGCAGTCACGATTGCATCGATGACCGCGTCGAATGGCCCGACGACGCAGACGTCGAGATCGGTCAACTCCTCGCGCCGGCAGACCGCCCGTACCACACCGCCGACCAGACACAATTGTGCGCCCTGTGTGTTGCAGATGTCTGCGAGTTGCTGCAGAAAGGCGACCAACCCGGGTGCAAGCGACGCACGCAACGACGCCCAATCGACAGACAGGGCACGCGCTGATGGGCGAGTACGTGGCACGGTGCGCGCGATGACGACGCAGGGCATGTGCCCCTGGCCGAAATGCACTGCTGCGGCGACGTCGCGTGCAGTAACGATGCCGATCCGACGGGTGTCAGTACGGACAACAATCGTCGGGTGATGTGCCATGCGTATTGAGATGTCGTGGATGCTGGTCTGGGGCGAGCATTCGGGTTGCATCGCGCCGCTCCTCGCTGGTGGGATATCTGCCGAGATGTTGTCTATGGGAGGGACCGTGACGCGCCACGGCACTCTATTGCATCTTTTTCGCACACCATGCTATAATCAAATGCTCAATTACTATACTACGCAGTGACGGGGAGTGGTAACACATGGATGGCAAGCAGATATCCTTTGGCAGCACCGGCATAGAGGAACTATTGGAACTCCTCCGTGAAGCTGGCGAACCGCAAGACATCGCGTGGCTTGCTGAACGTTATATAGAGATACTACGCACCAAAGCCCAAACGGAGGAGCAAGAATGACCAACCTGCCGACCTTCGCCGGCAGCCCCGGCGAACGTGCATTGGCCGAACAGATCCATGAGCTGTTGCGCCAACAGGGGCGTTTTTTCTCGAGTGATGCGCCATTGCGGCAGCACCTCAGCAATCTCGTCACATATTTCGCCAAGCGTCTCAACGTGAGCCCCGATGCTGCTGCCAAGCAGGTCAATGCCGCGTTGCAGGCCAATCCGGCTATTTTCGCCCTCGAAGTGGTCAAAGTCGTTGTCGATGACAACGAAGCCGAAGACATCGTCGAGCGCGACGACACCATGGTAACCACCGGCATCAATGGCGCATATGTGCCGTTCCATGTCGATGAAAGCCACAGCTTGTCTGCGCGTCTGTACGAGCCCGAGCACCCACTGCCTATCGACGACATGAGCGTGGTCATCACCACGACGCGGCCCATCATGCCCAAAATCGATCCGGTCTACGTATCGGATTACTGGTTGAACGGCAGTAGCGAAATCAGCGAGACCGGCGACGAAGCACTCGAAGACATCGAGTCGTTCGGCGACGAAGAGCCAATCCCCGCGATTGCCCAACCCGGCGTCAAATCCCCCAGCGTGCGCAGCTCGGATGCCCAGCGCATCAACTTGCCGCAGGGGATCAGCATCGACTTGGCACAGCCGACCGCGACGATTATGGCGCTCCACGGCGATGCCATTGTGTCGGCGATGCGTGGCGTCATCGAAAAAGACTCCACCAAGCGCATTGCGATTTTCGGCAATCAGACGGCATACGAACACGACGTCCGCTCGTTCTCCAAGAACGATTTGCGGCAGATCACCGAATACATCGAAAACGAAATGGGCGTACCGGTCGAAGACACCGACATTTTGGTCAATGTGTTGCGGGTGAATCGCCGTGCAGCGGACTTCGAAAAGCAGCGCTTCGCCCTCAACTTCCGCATGCTGAAGGACCTCGAGTTCGTCGGTGTGGCAGGGGCCAATCTGTGGGCGACCCGCAAGTTGCTCGACAAAGTCGGTGCCAACAAGCGCTTCAAGTCGGCCGACATGGCAGGCTTCGTCAATCACCTCGAAGAGGGCTTCGACGACAGCACGACGGTCACCACGGTCGAGGCCATCCAGGCCAAGGGCAGCGTGACCCATACGTTGACGTTCTTCGAATGGGAGTACGGCATCCTGCCGTTGACCGATGCGCTGGCAGCGATTTTGCCCAGCCCGGTCATCAATCGGCAGAGTGCGGCAGTGGTCCAGTTCGAAGTACCGCAGCTGGAGTCATTCAGCGTTAGCATCAACATGCGCTTCCCCGTGGGCAACCGCGG
>QWQY01000140.1 GCA_003670675.1 Chloroflexota bacterium | reverse complement strand
TTCCGCCAGGCGTTGTCACATGCCTACGACCGTGCAGACGTCCAAAAGGCCGTTTACTTCGGTTTGGGTGAATTGAGCAACGGTACGATGTCCCCCAAGGCCATCGAATACAATCTCAATGACGATGCCAAGGCTGCGTACGCATCATGGCGAGACAGCTACAAGGCCTTCGACCCAGCCAAGGCAGAGTCGATCCTCGACGAAGCCGGCTACAAGAAGGGTGCTGACGGCAAGCGCACCTTGACCGACGGTAGCCCGATGAAGATTCTCGTCACGTACCCCGCAGACGAGAGCCCGAACGGCGAGCACATGCAGAAGAACGAGCGCTTGATCAAGAACTGGTCAGCAATCGGTATTGACGCAACGTTGATCCCAATCCCGAACGAAGGGTACGACGAAAAGTGGCGCGCAGGCGAGATCATGATGAAGACGGCATGGGAAGTCGGCGACGGCCCCAACCACTTGGTATACCCACAGTGGGTCGTTCCTATCGAAGGCGATCGCTGGGCACCTGTCCATGGTAAGGGTTACGACGTCCGTGGTACGGCTACGGAGGGCGAAGAGCTTGATCTCGACCCATGGAAGCGTTCCCCAGCTCGTATCTTGCCAACCGACAAGGACTTCGATGCTGGTATCGGCAAGCTGTATGAGATCTATGACAAGACCAAGGTCGAGCCAGATGTCATGAAGCGCCATGCAATGGTCTGGGACATGATCAAGGTACACGTCGAGGGCGGTCCGTACTTCTCCGGTACGATCACCAACCAACCACGTATCATCTTGGCACATTCTGACCTCAAGAACATCCCAACCCGCGATGACTTGCTCAAAGAAGGTTTGGGTGGCTTCGTTAACCCATGGATCATCCCTGCACCTGCAACGTACGATCCAGAGACCTGGTTCTGGGGCAACCCAGCTGACCACGCATAGTTCACCGGTGGCCTAGCCACCAACGTCCATGGGTGAGGCAACTCATCCATGGACTTCCCCATCCCCTCCCTCTTTCGTCCTATTCTTAGTGGCAGAGTTGCCAAACCCTCTGTGGGAGCGATGTATGCTGAACTTCATTGCCCGACGGCTCATCAACATGGTGGTGCTGCTCGTAGTGGTTTCTTTTGTTGGATTTTTTATCATCCAGCTTCCCCCTGGTTCCATTTTGGACGTCCAATTGACCAGAATGCGCGCTATGGGTGGTGACATTTCGCGTGATCAAATGAAGGCCATGGCAGAGCGGTACGGTATCAACGAGCCATTTGGCACCCGCTATTTCAAGTGGGTGAGCCGATCGCTGCAAGGAGACTTCGGTACCTCATTTGCCACAGACCAGTCGGTCGGCGAACGCATCTGGGGTCGATTGTCGATTTCGCTTGGTTTGTCGCTTTTTGCTTTGCTGTTTACGTGGCTCGTGTCGATACCCGTTGGTGTCTACTCGGCGACACACAGATATACCGTACCGGATTACATCGTAACGTTTTTACAATTTATCGGCCTGGCCATACCGGGGTTTTTGCTCGCATTGGTGATGTTGATTATTGCCACCCGCTACCTCAATCAACAGGTCGGTGGGTTGTACTCGCCTGAGTATATCGACGCTCCTATGTCGTTGGCCAAGTTCCGAAACCTCATTGAGCATGTCTGGATTGCCGTGTTGGTCCTTGCCATCGGCGCGACTGCGGGCTTGACCCGCATTATGCGTGCCAATTTGCTGGACGTTCTCAACATGCAATACATCCAGACAGCCCGCGCCAAAGGGCTCGACGAAGCGATTGTCATCTGGAAGCACGCCGTACGCAACGCAATTCACCCATTGGTCGCGTCACTTGGGACCCTACTGCCTGCACTGGTAGTCGGCGAAACGCTGGTCGCGCAGGTGTTGAGTCTGCCGACGATTGGTCCGATGTACCTCGATGCGCTGCGCCAACAAGATATGTATCTCGCTGGCACGATTCTGGTGATGCTTTCAGCCTTGCTGCTGATTGGCAACCTTATATCTGACCTTCTGCTGGCGTGGGTTGATCCCCGCGTGCGTTTGGAATAGAAAGGATTCGTCATGGCAGTAGACGCAGCAAAGCTCCCCGTAGCAGCACATGCCGCTGAAGACGTCGGTACCATTCCGCAGTGGAAGCTCATGGTACGACGCTTTCGCAAGAGCAAACTCTCGGTTGCTGGATTGATCATGTTGATCATTTTGTATACACTGATGATTTTTTCGGACTTCATCGCACCATATGATCATAATCGAATCGACTCGAACTATGCCTGGGCGCCACCCTCGCAGATTGGTTTTGTGGACGGCAAAATCGTGACCTATGCCCTCAAGCAGACCCTCGATGAAGTCCGGTTCGAATGGATCTATGCACCAGACCTCGAGAATCCCATCCCCGTAGAGTTTTTTGTGCAAGGCTACGAGTACCGGTTCTTGGGTGTAATCCCCAGCAAACTGCATTTGTTTGGTGTGCCCGACGGTTCGCAAATCAATCTCATCGGCGCTGACAAAGACGGCAAGGATGTGTTCTCGCGGTTGCTCAAGGGCAGCCAGATTTCGCTGACGCTCGGATTTGTCGGTGTGCTGATTTCGGTCATCATCGGGTCGATTGTGGGAACGGCATCCGGCTATTTTGGTGGGGCCATCGACAACATCATTCAGCGCTTGATTGAACTCTTGCGGTCGTTCCCAGACATCCCGTTGTTCCTCGGCCTGGCAGCAGCGCTCCCCATGGGTGTGCCGGTGCAGGTGCGATTTTTCTTGATTACCATTATCATCGCCATGATTGGGTGGACCGGTTTGGCACGTGAAGTCCGTGCCAAAGTGATGGCTTTTCGCGCTTCTGACTACACCTCTGCGGCGATTGCTGCAGGTGCGTCACATTGGCATGTCATCACCCGCCATCTTATCCCCAACGCAATGAGTCACATCATAGTCGTGGGCACGTTGGCTATTCCGGGGGCAATTGGATCCGAAACGGCGTTGAGCTTCTTGGGCTTGGGGATTTTGCCGCCTGCGGTCTCGTGGGGCGTCATGCTCCGCGATGCACAAACCATTGAGGCAATTGTCAACTACCCATGGATGTTGTTGCCGGTCGGGGTGCTCATCATCGCGGTGCTGAGCTTCTATCTTTTGGGCGATGGCGTACGCGATGCCGTTGACCCGTACGCCTAGGAGGTAGTAGATGACGACTGAATCCCCGTCTATCAATCTCACAAGTCACGACGATGTCGTGCGTGTCGAAGACCTCAAGGTCAGTTTTTATACGCAGCTCGGCGTCGTCCGTGCGCTTAACGGCGTCAGCTTTAATATCCCCCGTGGACGCGTCTTGGGTATTGTGGGTGAGTCTGGCTGCGGCAAAAGCATTACTGGTTTGTCGATCATGCAACTGGTGGTCGCCGCAGGGCGCACCGAGGGCGGTCGGATTTTGTTCCGCGAGGATGCTGGCCAAGAACCACCGGTAAACATCCTCGACTACGGCAAGAACAGCCCCGAAATGCGCAAAATCCGGGGCAACAATATCTCGATGATCTTTCAAGAGCCGATGTCGTCGCTCAATCCATGCTATACCGTCGGCAACCAAATCGAAGAAGCCATTCTGCTCCACCAAACCAGTGACAAGACCGAAGCACACAAACGCGCGGTCGATGTTTTGACCAAGGTGGGCATGCCCAATCCCAGTCGCATTGCTGCGTCGTACCCGCACGAATTATCGGGTGGAATGCGCCAACGAGCGATGATTGCCATGGCACTGTCGTGTAACCCCACGTTGCTCATTGCTGACGAGCCCACCACCGCACTCGATGTAACGACCGAGGCCCAAATCCTCGATTTGATGCGCGGGTTACAAAGCGAAATAGGCACGTCCATCATGTTTATCACGCACAACATGGGTGTGGTAGCGCAGATGTGTGACGAAGTGGCGGTCATGTACATGGGGCGTGTCGTCGAACGTGCGACGGTCGATGATATTTTTTATGAGCCACGGCATCCGTACACCATTTCGCTGCTTCAGTCCATTCCGCGTTTGGGTCGGACCAAGGGGCGGTTAGCATCCATCGAAGGGAGTGTCCCAGACCCGTACTCGACCACGCCAGGGTGTTCGTTCCATCCGCGTTGTCCTGTGGCAATCAAAGGGTTGTGCGACACGATTATTCCCGAAGAAACCATCGTTGATGCAGCAAAGGGTCACACCGTTCGCTGCCATCTGAATTCGTGAGGTGACCATGACCACCGATGATATGTTGCTCGAGGTCCGTGGCCTCAAAAAGCATTTCCCTATTCGGACGGGGTTGATGCGTCGGGTTACGGGCATGGTCAAGGCCGTAGATGGCATTAACTTCCACATTCGCAAAGGCGAAACACTGGGTTTGGTGGGTGAGTCTGGCTGTGGCAAAAGCACCGCCGGGCGCGCAATTCTGCGGCTTCACGAACCCACCGCCGGTGAGGTCATTTTCAATGATCCAGTGCTCGGCAAAATCGACGTGACCCAAGCCGACCGCGAGACCATGATGAAGCTGCGACCCAACATGCAGATCATCTTCCAAGACCCGTTCACTTCACTCAACCCACGGTTGACTGTTGGTCAGATTGTGGGCGAGCCGCTCGAAATTCAACACCGCGCCAAAGGGACGGAGTTGTCGGACCGGGTCGCCGAGCTCCTCAAAGAAGTCGGCATTCGTCCCGAAAACATGACACGCTACCCGCATGCATTCTCGGGTGGGCAACGCTAACGCATCGGCATTGCCCGTGCCCTTGCACTCAACCCGAGCTTGATTATTTGCGATGAGCCCGTATCGGCGCTCGATGTGTCGATCCAAGCGCAAGTACTGAACTTGCTCGACGAACTACAAGAAAAGTACGGCATGGCGTACTTGTTTGTGGGCCACGATTTGAGCGTTATTGAGCATATCTCGGACCGTGTCGCGGTCATGTACGTCGGCTACATTGTCGAAATGGCCAAAACCGACAAACTCTACTTCTCGCCCAAGCACCCCTACACCGAGGCGTTACTCAACGCCATCCCCAAGGCAGATCCGCGGCTGCGGACTCGACCAGAGCGTTTGCAAGGGGATGTTCCATCACCCGCGAATCCACCGAGTGGGTGTTACTTCCACCCGCGTTGTCGCTATGCGAAAGATATCTGTAGTGTGGAGCGGCCGCCGCTCACCGACATCGGTGACGAGCATTTCGTGGCTTGTCATTTCGCCCGTGAGTTGTCGCTGACCGGTGTGCAACCACTCAGTGACATCAAACTGCAAATGCCGCCAGTACGCAGTGTCTAGTGCGACACCGGCGCATGGCGGCATGCCATGCGCCGGTTTTGTGTGTACACTACGCGAAGAACCGGTCGGAAGGTGATTGTGTGGTACGATGTTGGCACCAGAGACCAGTGGATGTGTAGTTGTATGGTGCAATGGTGCGTGACCGCACTGGTTCATCAGTCCACAGGGCCAGTGACGCAACCTGTTCATGCAGATGGGGATACATGGTCGCAAGACCAGCAGACCATATCAGTTGGGGAACATC
>QWQY01000014.1 GCA_003670675.1 Chloroflexota bacterium | reverse complement strand
GCGCTCCCCTACGGGGACGACATAGGTCGTTTCGTTCAATCGACGGCCTTCACGGAGCCCGACGCGCCGATCGTGTATGAGATCATCCAATGCCGAAGCCGTCTGCGTTTTGAGCAGACATCCCTGAGCGATAGACACAACTGCTACCGAACCGGCCCACAACGCCAATTGTTGCTGGACCGTGCGCGCAACGGGTCCGCCAGTGAGTTGGCCAATGACGTCGACAATCGTGTCCACCGACATCCCTCGTGCAACGGCACGTTGCACCAGTTCGGGACTCATGATCCATGTCACTGCGTCTTGTTGCGCAGCGAGCCATTCCAGCTGGTACCGTGCCCAGATATCCCGCTGGTCATGCAGGACAAAGGAAAAATCCGATTCAAATATGACACGTTCAGAATCGTATATGTTTTCAATATGCGTCAAACCAGAAATCCACGCACCAAACGATGTACGGCGTATGTGGACCCCATCTGCACTCCACTCCACGCATCCCAACCAATGCAATGGCCCGGTCAGGTTCAGCCGCAGGACCGCACCGTCTTCGGCATCCCAGTGATCTGGCCATCCGACCGGAGGCACCCATCTCCGTTGTAGTGACACAGGACGGACAATATCGGGCCAATGGAGGCGGACCGCAGCGCACACGTCTTCCACGTCGATCCAGGTATCCGGGATGTGCGGCAACAACGCATACGCCATGCTTCGCCGTGCGGCACGCATGTCTACTCCACGAGTCCGCTGATCTGGTGCGAGGAGCCAATCGTCCCAGGCTGCCAACAACCAGCCCCGCAGCAGTTCTTGCATACGTAGATGCGGCTGGGTACGGAGCCAGTCTTCCATTGACGGCCCTATTTCGAGCCCATGCACACCAATCTGCAATGCCCGACCAGCCAAACAGACCGCGACCAACCAGCGCACCATCGCCTCATCGCAACCGTATTGGTGCGCCAGCTGCACGACCCGTTGCGGGAGCTTTGATCCACGGCCAAGCACGACGCCTCCGCCGCGGACAAGGAGCGCCAGACGCACCAACAGTTCGTCAAGCGCAAGACCAGGTGCAGCGGTAACATCGGGGACATCCTGCGGCGCAAAGAGTGGCGGCGCGGGGAGTAAGTCACGTTCGACATCGGGTAAGACCGCCCAATCCAATCCACCATCACGACGCGGTATTGGCCAGAGTAGCCCTGTGAGAAACGCCGTCTCGAGTGGACTATGCGGTGTATAGATTGTCAAAAATGCACGCGGCGAGAGCGCCCCAATATTGGTTCGCAACGGGCCAGCGACGGCACCAACATACACCGCAGGCATCCGCCCACCGGCGCGGCGTACACGCTGGATTAACGCCTGCGTGTGCAGTGATTGCTTCGTATACAGCCGCTGCCACACCCCGGGTTGCCCGAGGTCATGCGCCATCGTGTCGACGTGGACGCCATGGAGCTGCGCAAGGAGCTCACGATCGCTGAGCGACAGGGATTCGTACGCTTCTCTCCACGTGGGCACGCTCATGACGAAGACACCGCATCGAGCAGTGTGCGCACATGTGGGATGGTGCGCCACGGCGGATCCAAATCATCCGGGTACTGCATATGTGGATGTTGCACCCATACTGCACGCATCCCAACGGCGTGGGCACCACGTACATCGGCATCTGGGTTGTCACCAACCATGACAGCATCCTCGGCGCGCACCGCGAGTGCATCCAACATCGCCGAAAAAATGCGCGGATCAGGTTTGTCGTAGCCGAACTCCCCCGATACAATCATCGTCGGGAACCAACGTGCCAATTGAAATTGCTCGATCTTGGCCCGTTGCGTCCAACTCGGCCCATTCGTAATCAAGCCCAAACGCGCGGTCTGAGCCAAAGCGGACAACATGCCTGCAACGCCTGCGTCGAGCTCCAAATCGGTGAACCACGTGCGTTGACTGACTGCCACGAGTTCCTCGCGGAGGGCAGCATCGTCGACACCTGCATCCATCAGAAATGTCTGCATATCACGGAAGAATATCCGTTGCTGCACCGCCCGCTCCAGCACCGCCGTAACTGCATGGTCCGGCAATTCGTCCAGCCACGATGCCCATGCACGGCGCAGATGGCGCGCACGATGGCGGCTCAGATCATAAAGTGTATCGTCCAAATCAAATATGTACGCCTGCATGATGCCTCATCGTGACAGTCTGCCACCTTGCTCGTATAATACCATGCAGTCATTTATTGATTGGATTCATCAATGCATCCGCTTGCTCTCCCGCAACTCATCGCTCTTGTCACCGAATGCGGCAATTATGCACGCGATCAACGCGATGCACTCGCAATTACCCGCAAAAACGACGGATCTATCGTCACCCAAGTCGATCAGTACGTCGAACAACGGATTGTTTCGTATTTGCGTGACACCTACCCGACCTATGCCATCCTCGGCGAAGAGGGCACCCACTATGCGTTCGAATCCAATGCCCTTCCCGAATACACGTGGGTCATCGACCCCATTGACGGCACATCGGCCTATGCGGGCAGACTCACCGGTTGGTGCGTCGGCGTAGGATTGCTGGCCCGCGGTGTCCCAATTGCAGGTGTTGTCTACTCACCAATGAACAACGAATGCTACGTCGCAACCCCCGAAGGTCATGCATATCGCAACAATGTATTGCTCACCGCAGTCAATGCGACCGAAAAGCAACTCGATGATTGGATGTCCATCCCATCCGACACCCATCGCAAATACGACATCCAGTACCCAGGGCGGGTCCGCACGACCGGTGCTACTATCCTTTCGCTCTGTTACACTGCTGCCAATATGTCCTCAGCTGCCCTTGTAGGCGGTTGCAAAGCCTGGGATATCGCACCCGCACTCGCGCTGCTACGCTACACCGGTTGCGAGCTCTGGGATCTGAACGGCACAGTCATCGACATCGCTGCGCTCCTCAGCCCCACTGCCACGAGCCCGACCATGCTCTGTGCTCCACGTGACGAGTACGATCGCTATCGACAATACATCCATGTGCGCACGACGCGCTAACACTGCACGCGTCTTTCATGGCTTTTCGTATGCGAAAGCCAAAGGCGCATGGGAATGTTCGCGCTCGGAGAGGATCCTACCGTCTGACAGGCAATGCACAACATGACTCTGTGAGGGCAACATCCTGAGCAACAGGGTTTGCATTGTCTGTACTCTCACTGCCCACATACGTCCGCAGTGATCAGTGTTGCATATTGGCTGCTGGCATCGGTATGCACTTGGTGCGCACGTCGTATTACCCCACACCAGCGGGGTTATCCTGCCGAGAGTCTGTGTGTGTTGTTCGACTCGACACACTGGTATGCAGCAGGACTGCGGTGCTCTCTAATTGATAAAAACAAATGCCCTCTGCTCGTACGAGCAGAGGGCTGTGTACACGGGGGTGATTAACGCTTCGTGTATTGTGGGCGCTTACGAGCACGTTTGAGACCGGGCTTCTTACGCTCTTTCTCACGTGGGTCACGGGTCAACAGACCAGCGGCCTTCAATGCCGGGCGCAGAGCCACGTCAAGGTCGAGCAATGCACGGGCGATACCGTGACGAATTGCACTTGCCTGACCCGAAACGCCGCCGCCGAACACCTTGGCCATCACATTGAACGAACCGACATTACCCGTTGCCACGAATGGCCGAGCAATTTCGGTTGCGAACAACTCACGGTGACCGAAGTAATCCTTCGGAGCTTTCCCATTGACAACAATTTCACCGTTGCCACGGTACAAACGCACACGGGCTACAGCCGTTTTGCGTCGTCCCGTGCCTTGGTAGTAGTTCTTCTCAGCCATATTAACCCTCTCGTCGTTGTACTAACCGCGGACCTTTGGCTCGAATACCTTGGGCATTTGTGCAGCGTGTGGGTGCGTGGTACCAGCGTACAAACGCAACTTGACAATCTGCTGACGGCCCAAGCGAGTCTTGGGCAACATACCTTTAACCGCAAAGCGCAGGACGCGATCGGGGTGGGTCGCCATCATCCGGCGATATGTCACTTGCTTGAAGCCACCTGGGTAGTTCGAGTGACGGTAGTACATCTTTTGATCTTGCTTTTTGCCAATCAAGCCGAGCTTCTCGACATTGATGACCACCACAAAATCGCCACCATCGATATTCGGACTAAAGGTCGGCTTGTGCTTCCCGCGCAACAATGTTGCAATTTGGGTGGCCAAACGACCGACGGTTTGACCTTCTGCATCGATGACATACCACTCGCGTGATACTTCTGATGCTTTCTGCGAATAGGTTTTCATTCCCGTTATTCCTTACCTACAGCGTTATTCCAAGGGTCGGAGCGCCGACCGTGGATACGTGACCGATACGAGTGTGAGGCCGTGAGCCGGGGCGAGATTGCCGGCCTTCTGGCGATTCCGTCCGTCCAGAATTGCTTTGAGTCCTTCTGCAGTCAGACTACCGACACCGACGAGGAGCAGGGTGCCGACTACAATGCGCACCATATTGCGCAAGAAACCACTCGCCGTGATCCGAACGACTGCCACCGAGTGACCGCCAATCAGCCTACGCTGACATTCAACCGAAACACAACTCCGCACCGTCGGTCCAACCGGTACACCCAATGTGAATGCCGCATAATCATGAGTCCCAACCAGAACCTGGCTTGCCTCATGCATCGCTTCGACATCGAGTGTCCGCGATACAGCCAATGCAGTACGCCGCAAAAACGGCGATGCTACTGGTGCATCATCTAGTACGTATTCGTACGTCCGATGCTCTGCCCAAAACCGCGCATGGAAGTCACGGGGAGGCTCCCATATTTGCGGAATGGACACATCAGGGGGCAACAGTGCGTTCATTGCTCTGAGTATTGTCTCGAGCGTCCGCTCGCTGGTCGTTGTAACATTGCCGACTTGGCCACTTGCGTGTACACCGGCGTCTGTTCGACCCGCGAGGGTGACGCGCACATGCTCAGCATGCAAACGCCACCACGACTGCTCAAGCACCCCCTGGACTGTCCGCACACCAGGCTGCAATTGCGACCCAGCAAAGTCGGTACCATCATATGCAATCTGGAACGCTATACAGCGGTCCATCTCACCCAATTTACAGAAGTTCGATGATCGCCATCTCGGCACCATCGCCTATCCGTGGTCCAAGTTTCGTGATACGGGTATAACCGCTGCTTCGATCCTTGAACTGCTCAGGCGCAAATGCGAACAGTGCACGCATTGCGTCTTTGCTTGCCAAACGTGACAATGCCATACGGCGATTGTGGGGGTTGTCGATGCGCCCCAAGGTAATCAAGCTTTCGATATATGGCTGGATTGCCTTGCACTTGGTGATGGTCGTCTTGATCTTGCGGTGCTCGATGAGTGAAATCATCAGACCGCGGTAGAGTGCTTCGCGCTGCTCTTTGTCACGACCTAACTTGTAGCCTTCACGACGATGTCGCATGGTAGCCCCTCATAACTTCACGTGTCACTCTGACGAGTGTCCGTCTGCCATTCCGCTGCATGCTCGCATACAACGGATTCTTGTGTTTATTCGACCTCGACGTCTGCAGTGGCTTCCGCACTACTGCTCCACTTACCGCCCGGATCGTAATTGTGCTTGAGGCACTTTTCGCGAACCTTATCCTTGATTTCGTCGAGTGACTTTTCACCAAGGTTGCGGACTGCCTTGAGTTGCTTCTCGTCCATCTGCAGGATCTGCCCGATGCTCGTGATATCTGCACGGCGCAAACAGTTATGCGTGCGCGTTGTGAGCTCGAGTGCATCGACCGACATCTCCATAATCGTGCTCGGGATAGCGTTACTGTCTACGACAGCAGCGATACCTTCGCGTTCCACGTCATCTTCGATGTCGTGACGACTGAATTCCGAGATGATCTTGTTGTATTGTACCAACACCTGCGCAGAATGAATAAGCGCGTCACCCGGCTTGATCGTGCCGTCGGTGAATATCTCGATAATCAACCGGTCATAGTTAGTCGCCTGGCCAACACGTGTGTTCTCGACAACGTAATTGACCTTCGGAACAGGTGTATAAATCGCGTCGATGGGGATTTCACCTATCGCTGCAATCTCACCCATTTCAGCAGGGACATACCCACGGCCCTTGTCGACAGTAAACTCGATTTCGATGCGGCTTTCGTTCCCATCCAACGTACAAATATAGTGATCTGGGTTGACCAGCTCAACATTACTTGGAACATCGATGTGACGAGCCAACACCGGACCAGGGCCTTGCTTCACCAGGTTAATGCGCACCTTGCGTGGCGAATGTGAACGGAGCCGAATCCCCTTGATGTTCAAGACGATTTCGGTGACGTCTTCACGCACACCTGGGATGGTCGAAAACTCGTGGTACACACCGTCGATCTTGATTTTGGTAATCGCAGATCCCGGGATGGACGACAAGAGCACCCGACGCAACGCATTCCCTAGGGTATGGCCATACCCTGGCTCGAGTGGTTCTATCTTAAAGCGGCCGTAGTTTTCCTCTGCCGCAACCAATTCAATACTCGGCTTGGCGATGTCTAACACCGGCTGCCTCCTTCCAATCGTCACTGCCCAACACCGGCCACAAGTCCAGGACTAGCGGCTGTAGAACTCAACAATCAACTGCTCGTTGATGCCTTGCTCAGCGTCCTCACGGCGTGGCAGAGCCACAATCTCCGCGCTCAGATCAGCATGTACAACACGCATCCACTCAGGAGCGCGATGCAACAGCTCTTTGGCTTCGAGGATGGTCTTGAAGTACGTGCGCTTGCGGCTTTCGACGCGAACGGCGATCTTCTCACCGACACGAACGGTGAACGAAGGGATGTTAGTCTTGCGACCATTGACGGTAACGTGACCATGGGCAACCAACTGACGTGCCTGTTGGCGCGTCGTGGCAAGACCCATGCGATACACGACATTGTCGAGGCGACGCTCGAGCAACATGAACAACGCGGCGCCGGTCTCGCCGGGGACACGCTGTGCACGTGCATACAAGTTACGGAACTGCTTCTCAAGCACCCCATACATGTAACGTGCCTTCTGCTTCTCCTGCAACTGCATACCGTAGTCAGACATCTGACGGCGGCGTGCCGAAGGGCCGTGCTGGCCAGGAGGGAAGGGGCGCTTGTTGAGCACCTTCTGGGCTTTTTCGGTCAAAGCAATATTCAGCCGGCGGCTGATTTTGGCAATTGGTCCACGGTAGCGTGCCATGTACTACAGTCTCCTACGATTAGACGCGCCGGCGCTTTGGCGGTCGGCAGCCGTTATGCGGAATTGGGGTGACATCGGTGATCGCGCTTACCTGCAACCCAGCGGACTGCAAGGAACGCACGGCTGCTTCGCGGCCGGCACCAGGACCCTTGACGAATACTTCGATGGTACGCATACCGTTTTCGATAGCCTTGCGGCCAGCGATTTCGGCAGCAATCTGGGCTGCGTATGGCGTGCTCTTGCGTGAGCCTTTGAAACCATTGTGCCCGGCGCTTGACCAGCACACCACGTTGCCCATGGGGTCCGTAATCGTCACAATCGTATTGTTGAATGTGCTCTGCACATGGGCCTGCCCACGTGGCACATTCTTCCGCTCACGACGCTTGCCGCGCTGTCGTTTGGGAGCAGCTGAACTCTTGGTTGCCTTCGCCATGATTCCTCCACACATTGTTACTCAGCACCGTCATCACGACGGGCGTAGTATTGCAATGATTACTTTTTGACCTTCTTCTTGATTCCGATTGAAGCGCCTTTGCGGCCACGACGGGTGCGGGCGTTGGTGCGCGTACGCTGACCACGAACCGGCAGACCCTTACGATGGCGCAAACCGCGATAGCACGCAATGTCCATCAATCGCTTGATGTTCATTTGGATTTCACGACGAAGATCGCCTTCCACGCGGAATTCGCGTTCGACGATTTCACGGATGCGGATTTGCTCTTCTTCGGTCAGGTCACGGACGCGAGTGGCCGGGTTGACGTTTGCCCGTGCCAAAATTTCGGAACCATTGGTACGACCAATCCCAAACACGTACGTAATCGCGATGTCGATACGCTTGTTTCGTGGGATGTCTATCCCAGCAATACGAGCCATGCTTGCCTCTTTACGATCTGTGTCGTCGTACCTGTCGTACAACGAGCTTCCACTTATCCTGGTGTATTAACCCTGACGCTGCTTGTGCTTGGGTGTGCGCTTGCAAATCACCCGGATGATGCCCTTGCGTTTGATGACGCGACAGTATTCGCAGCGTGGTTTGACCGAAGCCTGAACCTTCACAATAGCCCCCTAACGGTTACTTGTACCGATATGTGATACGACCACGAGTCAAGTCGTACGGTGAGAGTTCAACCAAAACGCGATCGCCCTTCAAAATCCGAATGTAATTCATCCGCATCCGACCCGAGATATGTGCTAGAACCTCAGGACCATTCTCGAGTTGTACTTGGAACATCGCATTCGGCAACGGTTCGAGAACCGTTCCTTCCATTTCGATCACGTCTTTTTTCTTGGTCATAGTTCCTCTTCACTCGTCTCCTGACTCGTCAGGATTTCCGTCTCTCCGTCGGTCACTGCCACCGTGTGTTCATAGTGTGCCGCGTAACGACCATCAGTCGTCACCACCGTCCACCCGTCACGCAGGACCGTAGTTGTCGGCGCACCACACACAATCATTGGCTCAATCGCGAATGTCATGCCTGGTTGCAGGACGAGCCCTCGCCCCGCTGGTCCGTAATTGAGGATTTGTGGATCCTCATGGAGCGCCTGCCCAATGCCATGGCTAATGTAGTTGCGGATTACGCCATATCCACGCGCTTCCTCGTAACTCTGGATAGCCCACGAGATGTCTGACAATCGTGCCCCTGTTCGCACAACCGACAGCGCATGGTACAAGGTCTCTTCCGTTACCCGTAGCAGTCCTGCAGCTTCGTCACTAATCGCTCCCACTGCATAGCTCCATGCAGAATCTGCATGATACCCGTCGTACTGCACCCCTATGTCGATGCTCACAATGTCACCCTCGCGCAAGACACGCTTGCTGGGGATGCCATGCACCAGTTCTTCGTTCACCGAAATACACGTCGCCGCCGGGTAAGGTGGCGGACCGCCATATCCCAAGAACGATGGTTGACCACCGAGGCGGGTGATCAACATATGGACACGGTTGTCGAGCTCACGCGTGGTGATGCCTGGCTCGACACACGTACGTAACATACGATGACTTGCTCCGACAATCGCGCCCGCTCGTCGCATCGCTGCGAGTTCACGTTTGTTTTTACGCGTGACTGCCATTGCTCTCCATGACATGCAACATGTCTTGCGTGACCTGCGTGATTTCACGCTGGCCATCAATTTCACGCAGCAATCCCTGCGTACGGTAGTGGTCAATCAATGGTAACGTCTGCGCAAAATAGACACCGAGCCGCCGTTGGGCCGTTTCCATGTTGTCGTCGTTCCGCTGATATAACCTCCCACCACACTCGTCACAGACGTCGGGACGTTTGGATGGAAAGTAATATACATTATACGTTGAACCGCAAGTTTTACAAGTCTCGCGACCGGCAATTCTGCGCAAAAGCGTCACTTCGGGGACTTTGAGGAACAAAACATACCGCAATTCCCGTCCCTGTCGCTCGAGTTCAACCGTTAGCGCCGCAACCTGGTCAATCGTACGAGGGAATCCGTCAAAGATTACACCTCTATGACAATCCGGCTGTGCGATACGCTCCATTATCATGCGTATAACAACTTCGTCCGGGACAAGCTCGCCTCGGTCCATGTATGACTTCGCGAGCATACCGAGCTCAGTCCCCTGCCGAAGTGCCGAGCGGAAGAGATCGCCACTTGCCACATGCACCAATCCCGAGTGTTCTTCAAGCGCTTTGGCTTGCGTTCCCTTGCCCGCTCCCGGTGCACCCAGCAGAATGACATCCATCAAATCCTCCGCCGCTCTTCGTTGAACTGCAGTCCTACCGTCGTCCCAAAAAGCCTTCGTAGTTCCGCATCACCAATTGCGCTTCGATTTGGCGCAATGTGTCTACCGCAACACCGACGACAATCAACAACGCCGTAGCACCCAACCCAATCGGGACACCAGTGATGGCTTGTGTCAAGAATGGGAGAATCGCGACCAATCCCAAGAAGATTGCGCCGGTCCGCGTCAAGCGGGTCACAATCTGGTCCAGGTATACTTCGGTGTTCTTCCCTGGGCGAATACCCAAGATGAACCCACCGTTCTTTTGCAACGTGTCAGGGATATTCTGCTGCTCGAAGATGACCTTCGTGTAGAAGTACGTGAAGAAAAAGACTAACACGAACAATCCCAGCGAATACACCCATGTCCCAGTGCCGTATTGCGGGCTGAATGTCTGATACGTGAAACACGCTACTTGCTTCAAAATCGAAGCGTCAGCTGCTGCAGTCACTTCAGGACATGCGTACGACGCTAACGTCCCAGGGAAGATAATGATGCTCTGTGCAAAAATCAACGGAATCATACCGGCCATATTCACCTTGAGGGGGATGTGGCTGGTCTGTCCGCCGTACTGGCGATTGCCCCGCATACGTTTGGCATATTGCACAGGAATTCGTCGCTGCCCCTCGTGCATCATGATGATGCCGATAATGGTCAACAACGCGATTGCCAAAAATGCAATGATACCAATGACGGTCTCTGCACCACCTGTTTCGACCGATGTAAACCCTTGCAACACCAGTGACGGCAACCCCGACACGATGCCTGCAAAGATAATCATCGAAATACCGTTGCCTATCCCGTACGACTGGATTTGCTCGCCCAACCAAATCAGGAACATCGTCCCTGCCAGCATGGCAACAAGAATCGTAAAGGTCGGCATGAAGTTGTTGACGATGTCGAACGACGATCGGAACAAGCTCTGGCCGCTCCCAAGGCTACGGTCGAGGGTCAGTGTCTGCCCATAGGCCGACAACAAAGCCATCGGGATGGTGGCGACGAAGGTAATCTGATTGATTTTGATGCGACCCTGCTCGCCTTCTTTGCGAAGGTCGTTCAGTGCCGGGATCAACGGCTGCAGCAATTGCACAATAATCTGTGCCGTGATGTAGGGATATACACCCATCGATGCAACGGACAGATTCTGCAATGCACCACCTGCAAAAATGTTCAGCAGTTGGGCGAGCTGATTGCTCTGCAATGCCTCTTGCAGACTAGCAAGTGCTTGTGGGTCGAGATACGGCACAGGAATGTGTGCAATAAATCGAAAAACCAGCAGCATCCCCAAGGTGAAAAACACCCGGCGACGCAGTTCTGGCACTTGCAGTGCTTGTAACACTGACGTAAGCATGGACCTATCTCCTCAAAGCCAGTCGTGGTGAACGCCGGAGCGTTCACCACCATACCGTCTGTTATTCAGCTGCCTGCCGTGATACAGAGTGGACACCGAAGCTACGTGATGGGCGAATCAACGTCCACTGCAACTCGGTCACTGTGCCACCAGCTGCTTCGATCTTCTGACGGGCCGTTGCACTTGCCTTGTGGACTTCGACGGTCAACGCGACGTTGATATCGCCGTCACCCAGCAACTTCACCGGACGGTCAGCTTTGATCAAGCCACCGGCTACCAGCTCGGTCACCGTAAGTGTCGTGCCTGCCGGCAATTCGCTCAAGTCAGCGACATTCAATACTTGGTATTCAATGCGCCAGCGATTCTTGAAGCCACGCAGATACGGCATACGCTTGGTCAAGCGGTTCTGACCGCCTTCAAAGGTGCGATACGGGTTTGGTCCCGAACGTGCCTTTTGACCCATCATACCCTTACCAGCAGTTTTACCTTTACCAGAACCATACCCACGACCGACACGTTTTGATGTGCGGGTGGATCCGGCAGCTGGACGCAAATCGGTCAACTTCATGATTGAGCCTCGTTTTCTGCGATTTCTTGGACCGTCACCAAGTGACGAACCTTGAAAATCATGCCACGCACCGTCGGGGTGTCTTCGCGGACAACGGTGCTATTGAGCTTGCGCAGACCAATCGACTTTACCGTCTCTTTTTGGTCAATGCTGTACCCAATGGAGCTCTTGGTATAGGTTATTCGCAATTTTGCCATGACCTACGACTCCTGCTTGATGGCGCTCTTCACCATACGGCGCTGGCGCAACTCGTGACGGGTCAGGCCACGCTCTTTGGCGGTCGAATCGACCGACTTCATTTGGCGCAATGCCTCAAAGGTTGCCTTGACGACGTTCACGGGATTGTTGCTCCCGTAGCGCTTCGACAACAAGTCCTTAATGCCGGCTGCCTCTACCACAGGACGTACACCGCGACCCGCGATAACGCCGGTACCAGGAGCTGCAGGAATCAAGCGCACTTTGGTGGCAGAGTACTCTGCTTCGCTCTCGTGCGTGACCGTGGCGCGTGCCAATGGGACGAAGATCAAGTTCTTCTTGGCTGCCTCGACACCTTTGCGGATTGCATCGGGGACTTCGGCGGCTTTACCCATACCAACACCCACATGTCCGTTCCCATCACCGACAACAACCATCGTGCTGAAGCTAAAGCGGCGTCCGCCCTTTACGACCTTCGACACGCGGTTGATTTGTACGATTTTTTCCTCGAGCTCAAGGCCCTCGGAATTGATCTGTTTCTTTGCCACAACTCCTCCACCGTCTCGCTTGTATCTGTACTCAGATACACGACATATCAAAACAGATACCTTAGAACTCGAGGCCGCCCTTGCGTGCGCCGTCGGCTAGGGCCTGAACGCGGCCATGATAGCGGAAGCCACCACGGTCGAACACGACTGTGGTAATCCCAGCAGTCTTGGCCTTGCTGGCGATGAGTTCGCCGACCTTTGCGGCCTGCTCGCTCTTGGTACCGGTCAGTTTGTCTGCCTTGCTCGAAGCAGACAGCAACGTGTTGCCGGTCACATCATCGATTACCTGGGCATAAATATGCGCGCTGCTGCGGAAGACGCTCAACCGTGGGCGGATAGTGGTGCCCTCGACCTTGCGACGTACCCGGCTATGTCGGCGCAGACGAAGCTCACGAGCTTTTCGTACTGCCATGTCAATCTCCTAATCAGTATTGGGGGACAATGAGCTGCACTCTCCCCGCTACTGTCATTACTTCGCCTTACCGGCCTTACCAGCTTTACGACGGACACGCTCGCCTTGGAACTTGATACCATAGCCTTTGTAGGGCTCGGGTGGTCGCAATGCGCGAATCTTGGCCGCTTGCTCACCGACCAACTGCTTATCGATACCCTTGACAATCACTTGCTGGGGCTCGCTGGCAGTCTTACGCTCGATGATTTCGAACGCAATCCCTTCGGGAGGGACGACACGGATAGGGTGCGAATACCCGACGAAGACAACAATGTTTTTGCCTTCACGTGCTGCACGATAACCGACGCCCAACACTTCGAGAACGCGGGTAAATCCGGTGGTGACACCCTCGACCATGTTGGCCAGGAGCGTACGCGTCAACCCGTGCAACGAGCGGTGCTCTTTGCCGTCTGTAGGGCGCGTCACGAGCAACTGGGTGCCCGTGTTTTCGATGATGATGCTCGCTGGCAATGCCTGCGAGAGGGTGCCCTTGGGCCCCTTAACCGTCAACAGATTCCCCTCGGCGATTTGGACATCGACACCCTTGGGGAGGTTGATCGGTTGTTTACCAATACGAGACATTAGTTCTTCTCCCCTCGGTTACCAGACATAGCAAAGCACTTCGCCGCCGATGCGCTTCTGCCATGCTTCGTATCCAGCCATCACGCCGTTTGGTGTTGACAAAATGCTGATGCCCAGACCGCCGCGTACTTGCGGGATTTCGGCTACGCCAGCATAGGTGCGCAGCCCTGGTTTACTGACACGCTTCAACCCTGTGATAACCGGTTGTTTGTCGGCGTTGTACTTGAGCGACAACGTCAATACCGCACAGGGCTTTTCATCACGCACTTGAATGTCGGCGATGAAGCCTTCACGCTTCAAGATTTGCGCGATCGCCAGCTTCATTTTTGACGTCGGCATCGAAACGCTTGCCTGGCGAGCCATGCCAGCGTTACGGATGCGGGTCAACATATCGGCAATCGGATCATTCACACTCACTGGACGTTCCTCCTAGGTCACCAAATTGCTTCTTCAGGCGAAGCCATCGCCCGGGCATGGTCCCTTACCAGCTCGACTTGGTTACGCCGGGGATAAGCCCCTTGAGCGCATTCTCACGGAAGCAGATACGGCACATCCCAAACTTACGCATGTAAGAACGGGCACGTCCACACACCTTGCATCGGTTGTACGCCTGCACGCTGTGTTTCGGCGTGCGCGAGGCCTTCACAATCATCGACCGCTTAGCCAAAGCTTTGTTTCCTTTCTTCCATCCGAACTGGTGAGTCGAATGACTCCTGGCTCGAATCAGTCACGAAATGGCATACCCAAACGCTTCAACAGCGCATAGCCAGCTGCATCATCGAGTGCCGAGGTGTTGATCGAAATCTCCATACCGCGGATCTTGTCGATTTTGTCGATTTCGATTTCCGGGAAGACGATTTGCTCACGCAACCCCAAACTGAAGTTGCCTCGGCCGTCGAATGAACGGCGATTAATTCCGCGGAAGTCACGCAAGCGTGGCAACGCGAGGTTCATCAACCGATCCATAAAGTCGTACATTCGGGTGGCGCGCAACGTCACCATCACGCCGATAGCCTGACCTTCACGGAGTTTGAAGTTGGCGATCGACTTCTTGGCCTTGGTGGTAACAGGCTTTTGACCGGTGATCATGGTCAACTGCTCGATAGCGGCGTCGATAGCCTTCGAGTTGTTGAGTGCCTCACCGAGGCCGATGTTCACTACCACCTTGTTCATGCGCGGTACTTGCATGACTGAACCGTAATTGAATTCCTGCATCAAGGCAGGAACGACTTCAGTCAGGTACTTTTCCTTCAGACGCGGTGTCATTCGTTACTCCTCAAGGGCTTGGAACGTCTCCCGAATGACGTTCCGGCCTTGAACATGCGGCACAGTGCCGCGCTACTACTCATCGATTGCGGCGTCACACGATTTGCAGAACCGTACCTTTTTGGCACGACCCTTGGCGTCAGTTGCCTCGAGGATGCGATTGCCGGTGCGTGACGCACGGCCACACTTCGGGCAAATCAACATCACGTTTGACACGTGGACGGGAGCCTCTTGCTCTATGATACCACCCATTTGGCCAATGGCGCGTGGGCGTACATGTCGCTTGATTTTGTTCAGACCTTCGATGACTACGCGGTCCTTTGCTGGGATCGAAAGGGTGATTTTGCCCTTCTTACCCTTCTCTTTACCGGCAATCACGAGAACTTCGTCACCTTTTTTGACGTGCATTACAGCACCTCCGGCGCGAGCGATACGATACGCATGAAGCCGCGCTCACGCAACTCACGTGCAACTGGCCCGAAGATACGGGTGCCGCGCGGGTTGTCTTCTTTGTTGATGATTACTGCTGCGTTGTCGTCAAAGCGGATGTGTGATCCATCTTTGCGGCCGTATTCCTTGTGGGTACGGACCACGACTGCGCGCACCACTTCGCCCTTCTTGACGGTACCACCGGGGGTGGCATCCTTCACCGAAGCGACGATGATATCGCCGACGAAGCCATAGCGCACGCGAGAGCCGCCCATTACGCGGATACACATGATTTCTTTGGCACCGGTGTTGTCGGCAACCTTGAGGCGAGACTGTTGTTGAATCATCTCTTAGTCCTCCTGGCCCTTCGTCACAATCTCGATGACTTCCCAGCTCTTGGTCTTGCTGAGTGGTCGAGTCTCGCCGATCCGAACCAAATCGCCGATTTTGCAGGTGTTCTGCTCGTCGTGCGCATGGAACTTGTTGGTCGTGCGGATAATCTTGCGGTAGAGCGGATGTGGGCGCAGATAATCCACCGCCACTACGACGGTTTTGTTCATCTTGTTGCTCACGACACGCCCGACCTTATACTGTCGTCGTCCTTCGGCCATCGTCTCTTTCTCCCAAGGGCTTTACGCGCCCAGTTCGCGCTCACGCAAGATCGTCTTGATCCGTGCAATTTCGCGGCGCACAATCTTTTGGCGCCCAGTTGCCGTCAGCTTGCCGGTTACTGCCTGGAAGCGCAGATTGAACAGTTCCTTGTAGTACTCTTCGATGTCTGCGTTCAGCTTGCTGGTGTCTTGATCACGGAGTTGCGTTGCTTTCATTCGCCAGCCTCCTCTTCGCGCGAGATAATCTTGCAGTGGATTGGCAACTTCGCAGCCGCCAAATGCAAGGCTTCCATCGCGACTTCTGCGCGCACGCCGCCGATTTCGAACATGATTCGACCCGGCTTGACGACCGCGACGTAGTGATCCACGGCACCCTTACCGCTACCCATGCGGGTTTCGGCTGGCTTTGCCGTGATTGGCTTATCGGGGAAAATGCGGATCCATACCTTACCACCACGTTTGACATGGTGAGAAATGGCACGGCGAGCCGCTTCGATTTGGCGGCTGGTAATCCAGGCTGGCTCTGCAGCCAACAACCCGAAATCGCCGAAGGCGACCGTGTTGCCACGCTGAGACATGCCACGATTATTGCCGCGATGCATCTTGCGGTACTTGACGCGCTTTGGCATCAACATAGGTCGTGCTCCTTACAATCCTCGGCTAGCCACGGGGCATGCGGGAACCGCGCCCACCCTGACCGCTCTGGCCACCTTGACCACCTTGGCCACCACGGCCAGCTTGACCACCCTGGCCACCACGACCGCCTTGACCTTGTCCACCTTGACCGCCGCGTGCACCGCGACCGCCACGTCCACCACGACGGTCATCCTCGTTGCCATCCTGATTGCGCACGTTGGCACTCGGGGTGGTCGGCTGGGCATTGCCTGCCGCATCGAAGAAGACATCGCCCTTGTAGATCCATACCTTGACGCCGATACGACCGAACGTCGTGTGCGCATGCACCTGAGCGTAGTCGATGTCTGCACGCAATGTATGCAATGGAACTCGGCCCTCGCGCTCATTGGCGACACGGGCAATTTCGGCACCGCCGAGACGTCCTGAACACTTCACCTTGACGCCGACTGCACCCAATCGCATTGCGCGCTGGACCGCCTGCTTCATTGCACGCTTGTAAGAGACGCGCTTGTTGATTTGTTCTGCGATGCCCTCGGCCACCAACTGTGACTCGAGCTCTGGCTGGTGAATCTCGACAACGTTGATCTTGAGTTTTTTGCCGAAGCTGCGCTCAAGAATCTTGCGGAACTCGTCGACCTTCTCGCCACCCTTACCGACCACGACACCTACCTTGGCGGTGTGTACCGTGATTTCGATGCGGTTTGCCGAGCGCTCGATTTCGACGCGGGCCACACCAGCGCCTTCGAAGCGCTTCATGACCAAACGGCGGAGCTTGAGGTCTTCGTGCAACTGGTCAGTGTAATTGCGTTCTGAGAACCAGCGCGACTGCCAGTCTTTGATGTAACCGAGGCGAAACCCCAGTGGATGTACCTTACGTCCCATACGTCCTCACAGTCGGCTAGCTCTTGGCGCCATCGTCAACAACCACGGTTATGTGGGTGGTGCGCTTACGAATTCGGTCCGCTCGACCACGTGCCCGCGGCATGAACCGCTTGAAGGCCGGGCCTTCGTCTGCGTAGATGGTGTGAACCACCAGCGCCTGACGATCCATATCGAAGTTGTTTTCGGCATTTGCAGCTGCAGACTGAATCGTGCGAGCCACTTCACGGGCTGCCTTCTGGGGCATGTATTGCAGTTCGGACAAAGCCCGCTCTACCTTCTTGCCACGGATGACATCCATGATCATGCGTACTTTCAACGGCGCGATACGAACATACTTAGTTACAGCTTTCGCTTGCATCGTTCATCACTCCGCGATGCGTGGTTCATGAGAGTTGCCCCTCACGCCCCGCAAACTACTTCATCTTGCCGCGTTTGTCAGCCTTCTTACCACCATGGGAACGGAAGGTTCTGGTTGGCGCGAATTCACCCAACTTATGACCAACCATGTTTTCGGTCACATAGACCGGAACGTGGCGGCGACCATCATGAACAGCAATGGTGTGACCCACCATTTGTGGAAAGATCGTCGAGGAGCGTGACCACGTACGCAGCACTTTCTTCTCGTTCGTCTTGTTCAAGTCTTCGACACGGCCCAATAGTCGTAAGTCGACAAATGGACCCTTCTTCGATGACCGTGACATTCTCGGTCCTTTCGTAATTTGCTAACGGCGCCTACGGGCCTGTGCTCCTCTAGGCGCCCGTTCGCTACTACTTCGTACGACGGCGCACAATGAATCGATCCGTGCGTGGGTTGTGTCGCGTCTTGACACCACGTGCGGGCTTGCCCCACTTGGTCTTGGGCGGCATACCGCGGGGTGCACGGCCCTCACCACCACCATGAGGATGGTCGCGCGGGTTCATTGCAGAACCACGCACTTCGGGGCGACGACCCAACCAGCGTTTGCGACCGGCTTTACCCAAGCGCACGTTCTGGTGGTCGATATTTCCAACCTGGCCAATGGTGGCCATACAGTTGATGTGGATCATGCGCGTCTCGCCGGATGGCATACGCAACGTGGCGTAATCACCTTCCTTGGCAATCAGCTGCGCCGATGTACCTGCGCTACGCACCATCACCCCACCGCGACCCTGCTGCAACTCAACGTTGTGCACTTCGCTACCAAGGGGGATGAGCTTCAACGGCAAGGCACAACCCAAGCGGATTTCGGCTTCGGGGCCGCTCATCACTTTGTCGCCCACCTTCAGACCCGTTGGCGCCAAGATATAGCGCTTTTCGCCGTCTGAGTAGTTCAACAATGCGATGCGGGACGAGCGATTCGGATCGTACTCGATCGCTGCGACCACGGCTGCCATGCCGATTTTGTTGCGCTTGAAGTCGATTTGACGATATGCACGGCGCACACCACCGCCACGATGACGGGTCGTGATGCGACCGTAGTTGTTACGGCCGCCGCTCTTGCGGAGCGGTGACAGCAACGACTTCTCAGGCTTCTGCTTCGTTATTTCCTCGAACGTCGAGCCTGACATGTTGCGTCGGCCCGCGGAGGTCGGTTTGTATATTCGAACACCCATTGCTTACTCCATCGCGACTAGACGGCCGCGCTCTACATGCCTTCGAACACGTCAATCGTGTTGCCAGCCGCCAGCGTGACAATTGCTTTCTTCCAGCGACTGGTGTAGCCAGTCCGAATCCCGCGGCGACGCATCTTGCCACGCACGTTGATGGTGGCGACGTCGGTGACCGTCACGTTGAAAATCGTCGCGATGGCCGCGCCAATTTCTGGCTTGGTGGCATCTTTGTCGACCTCGAAGCAGTATTTGTTCAACTGCATCAAGTTGGTGTTCTTCTCGGTGATCAACGGCCGGATGATGATCTGATGTGCGTTCATTATGCGTCCTCTCCATCGACGTGTGCCGGTGAGCTGAGGTAGCTTTCCATGACCGCGACGGCTGGCTGCGCAATGATGACGTTGTCGTACGTCAACAGGTCAACCACATTCAGATAATGTGCCGGCAGGGTCTTCACACCTGGGATGTTGTTGATTGACTTGGTGACCACTTCGTTGCGACCTGGCAATACGATCAACGTCTTGCCGGTGGCGTTCAAAGCGCTCAAACAGACCAACATGTCCTTCGTGCGTGGGGATGCGAGCTCGAAGCCATCGACAAATTTGACCTGCTGATCAGCAAATTTGACCGACAATGCCGATCGAACTGCCAACCGGCGCATCTTGCGTGGCATTGATTTGTAATACGAACGTGGGTGTGGACCATGTGCCACGCCACCACCCTTGCGGTGTGGTGCTCGGATCGAACCCGCACGGGCTCGGCCGGTACCCTTTTGCCGGAACAACTTACGCGTGCTGCCATCAACTTCGCCACGACCGCGGGTGTTGTGCAAGCCCAGCCGCGCATTTGCATGCTGACGTACCATCGCTTGGTGCATCACCGGGACGTTCGGCTCGATCCCAAAGATGTAGTCGTCGAGTTGTATCGTGCCGACCTCAGCCCCAGATTGGCTAAACAGTTTTGCTTCCATCACACCACCCCTACTTACTGCTCTTTACCGCACGACGTACCATCACCAACCCGCTTTTGGGGCCAGGGACAGATCCGCGTACCAGCAGAAGATTGCGGTCGCTCAATACTTCGACGACCATGAGATTCTGTACAGTTACTCGAGCGTTACCCATACGGCCGGCCATGCGCGTGTTCTTGAACACGTGTCCTGGGTCCGTACCAGCACCGATCGAACCAGGGGCGCGTTGACGGTCGGATTGACCGTGTGTGCGGGGACCACCACTGAACCCATGGCGCTTCACAACGCCTTGGAATCCCTTGCCCTTTGAGGTCCCGGTAACGTCGATAATCTGACCCTCTTCGAAAAGGTCAGCTGTCAATACGTCGCCTACTTTGTAGTCACTCGGGTTATCAGCCGAGAACTCTCGCAGATGGCGCTTCAACATACCAGCACCGGCCAAATGGCCGCGCTGTGGCTTGTTGAGGCTCTTTGGCTTCACTTCGCCAAAGCCAAGCTGCACCGCCTCGTAACCGTCGCGTTCGCGAACCCGGATTTGTGTGACTACACATGGTCCGACTTCGATTACCGTTACCGGTATGACTGCGCCAGTCTCGTCGAATACTTGGGTCATCCCGATCTTGCGACCCATCAAACCTTCGATCACAATCGCACCTCCGCAGCAATGCGATGAGCCCATGCTCACCGTAGCGGCTGCCGCTTTCAAGAATTAGAGCTTTATCTCGATATCTACACCAGCTGGCAAGGTCAGCTTCATCAGTGCATTGATTGTCTGTTGGCTTGGATCCAACACATCAATCAACCGCTTGTGCGTGCGCACCTCGAACTGCTCTTGCGAGTTTTTGTCGATAAACGAAGAACGAATCACACTGTACTTCTCGATACGGGTAGGCAATGGCACTGGGCCCGCCACCAACGCACCGGTTCGCTCCGCTGCTTCCACAATCTGGCGGGCGCTTTGATCCAAAATCTTGTGATCAAATGCCTTCAGACGGATACGAACTTTTTGCTTCGCAGTTGCCATCATATACTCCATCACCATGCCGCATCAACGGACCAAAGCCCGTCGATGCGGCGTGCATTATTGTCTGTGGATTAGTCCGTGATCTTGGACACGACACCAGCGCCGACGGTACGACCGCCCTCGCGGATGGCGAAGCGCAGACCATCTTCGATAGCGACAGGAACGATCAGTTCCACGGCCATCTCGATGTTGTCACCCGGCATCACCATCTCGACACCCTCTGGCAACGTGATCGAACCCGTTACGTCGGTGGTGCGGATGTAGAAT
>QWQY01000139.1 GCA_003670675.1 Chloroflexota bacterium | reverse complement strand
CATTTTTTGCGGCGCATTTCCGCCCGGCGTTGCCAGGCCAGTCGCACATGGATTTTCCATGCATTGTCCACCAGCAGGTAACCCACTGCGGCCAGTGTGATCGCCAGCAGCGGCAGACCGACGGCCAGCGGTTTGCCCATGGCGAACATCCAGTCGAACAGGGCGGGCAGCCATTGGTTCCAGGAAAGGCCTTCCGTGCTAAAAGTGGCCGGCATCTGCTGCTGCGCATCGCTCATGGTCACCAGTGCGCCGTATTGATAGGCCAGGTAATAGAGGGGCACGATGGTCAGCGGGTTGGTGTACAGCGTCATCAGCGCGGCGACGGGCAGGTTGACGCGGAACAGGATCGACAGCACGACGCCGGTGAGAATCTGCAAAGGCCCCGGAATCAGCCCGGAAAACAGTCCCACCGCGACTCCACCCGCAACCGAACGCCGGTGCAGGTGCCAAAGATTGTGATGTTTCAGCCAGGGGCCGAAGCAGGCGACAAAACGGTTGCCGGTGATCGACTGGTGGGATGGCAGGTATTTGCGGAAAAGCTTGCGCGGCATTGCGGGATTCAGCGAGTAGGTGTCGTCATTGTAGCGGCTCCGGTCAGCGCCGGTTCCGGCAAGGCGTTATGGAACGATGGCCCTGCCCATTATTCTGTTTGCTTTCGGCGTCTGGCTGCTGCAACTGCAGCCGGCCTTGCCGCCGCTGGCCTGGGCAGCGTGGCTGGCGACCAGTCCGCTGCTGCTGGCCCTGCTGCAGGGTGACGGAGGGCTGAGCCGGGTTTTGCGGCGGATCGTCATTCTGGCCACGGCACTGGCCTGCGGATTTGCCTGGGCGGCTTGGCAGGCGCATGTCCGGATGGCCGATGCGCTGCCGCCCGGTTGGGAGGGGCGTGACATCACTGTTGTTGGCGTCGTGGCGACATTGCCGCAAATCTATGAACGCAGCGTGCGTTTCGAGTTCGATGTCGAGCAGTTGCAAACCCCGGATGCGCAGGTGCCGCAACGCATTGCTCTGTCCTGGTGGGGCTCCGGCGGACGCGATGGCGCAGCGGCGCGATTGCCGGAAGTGCATCCCGGCGAACGCTGGCAGTTCACGGTGCGCCTGAAGCGGCCGCACGGACTCGTCAATCCGCATGGTTTTGACTACGAAGCGTGGCTTCTTGAGCGTGGCGTGCGCGCCACCGGTTATGTGCGTCCCAAGGGCGGGCACCGCAGGCTGGAGACGCAGGTGCAATCACCGGCTTACGCGGTTGAGCGCGCGCGCGAACGGCTGCGTGACCGTATCCAGTCGGCGCTGGGCGAAGCGCCGGCTGCCGGTGTGATCGCGGCGCTGGTGATTGGCGACCAGCGTGCAATACCTCCGGAGCAATGGCAGGTTGTTACGCGCACCGGCGTGAATCACCTGATGAGCATTTCCGGCCTGCACGTGACCATGCTCTCCGGCCTGGCGTTTGCGCTGGTCAACTTCGCGTGGCGACGCAGCGCGCGTTTGACGCTGGCGCTGCCGGCAGTGAAGGCCGCCGCCTTGGCGGGGCTTCTGGCGGCGCTGGCCTATGCACTGCTGGCGGGGTTTGCGGTGCCGGCGCAGCGCACCGTGTACATGCTGGCCGTGGTTGCGGCAGCGCTGTGGATGGGGCGCGCCACTGCGGCGCGCGAGGTTCTGGCTATCGCATTGCTGGTTGTGCTGCTGATCGATCCGTGGGCGGTGCTGGCAGCCGGTTTCTGGCTGTCGTTCGGCGCGGTGGCGATCATTCTGTTTGTGACGGCAGGCCGGCTGAAAACCGCGCATTGGCTGGTGACATGGCTGAGGGTGCAATGGGCGGTGACGCTGGCGCTGCTGCCGGTGCTGCTGGCCCTGTTCCAGCAGGTATCGCTGATTTCGCCGGTGGCCAATGCGCTGGCGATTCCGCTGGTCAGTCTGGTAGTGGTGCCTCTGGCGCTGGCCGGCGCGGTTTTGCCCTTTGACGGGATATTGCAATTCTCTCAATGGCTTATGAATGGATGTTTGCTTGCGCTGGAATGGTTGGGTGGATTGCCCGATGCCGCCTGGGAGCAGCATGCGCCCCCGGCCTGGACGGTTGCAGTGGCTTTGATGGGGACAGTCTGGTTGTTGTTGCCACGGGGATTTCCGGCACGCTGGATCGGTGTCATTGCGTTTTTGCCTTTGCTGCTGATCACGCCTGAACTGCCGCCTCAAGGGTCATTGCGTCTGACCGTGCTGGATGTCGGTCAGGGATTGTCGGTGGTGGCGCAGACACGCAATCACGCCTTGCTGTTCGATACCGGGCCGGCATTCGGTCCTTCTGCCGACAGCGGCAATCGCGTGATCGTACCGTTCCTGCGGGCTTCGGGCATAAGCCGCCTCGATGCGCTGGTGTTGAGTCACGATGATATTGACCATACCGGTGGTGCGTTGTCGGTCATTCAGGCCGTACCTGTTGCCGCAATGCTGTCTTCCCTGCGGGATCTGGACCCCTTGCTGCTGCTGGGGCCTGAAGAGCGGCGCTGCGCAGCGGGGCAGTCCTGGGCTTGGGATGGCGTGCAGTTTGAAATGCTGTATCCGGATGCGCATACGCACGACGCGGTGAAACTCAAGGACAACGAACGCAGTTGCGTGCTGAAGATCACAACACATTCGGGCAGCGTGCTGATCCCGGCGGACATCGAGCGCCATGGCGAGCGGACCCTGCTGGCGACCGCGGCCGGGCAGCTGCGGGCTGATGTGCTGATTGCGCCGCATCAGGGCAGCCGCACGTCCTCTTCCGAGGCTTTTGTGATTGCCGTGGCGCCACGCACGGTGATATTTCCCGTCGGCTACCGTAATGCTTTCCGCCATCCGCATCCGGAAGTGGTGGAGCGTTACCGGCAACTGGGCAGCGCGGCGCATTTCACCGATCGCCACGGTGCGGTCATGCTGCAGTTCGGTGATGACGGCATCAAGGTGGTGCGGCAGCGTGAAATCAGGCGCCGTTACTGGCTGGATCCGCCGGATCCCGGCGCCGCTGCCGACGATCCCGGAATGTTCTGGTGAAGCAAAGCGTAACGACGTCAATGAGTTACCGTGACCCGCGGCGGGACGGCTCGCGGGCGTTGGGTGCGCTGTCAAATCTCTGTAAAATACGTTGATGCAACACACCCCATTCCAGCAATGCCGCACCCGGGTTCAATCCCGCACAGCCGGTATCAACGATCAGCATTTTTCATGAGCGAAATTCCCGCGCCTGTTGTTGCGGCTGAAACGCCTCTGGTGGCCAAGGTTTATGGTCAGCCGATGCTGGAACTGCCGCAGGACCTGTATATCCCGCCGGATGCGCTGGAAGTTTTTCTGGAGCAGTTTGAGGGTCCGCTGGACCTGCTGCTGTACCTGATCCGCAAGGAAAACATCAGCGTCCTCGAAATTCCGATGGCGAAGCTGACGCTGCAGTATCTCGAATACGTCGAGCTGATGCGCTCGCAGCAGCTGGAGCTTGCGGCGGAATACCTGCTGATGGCGGCGATGATGATCGAGATCAAGTCGCGCATGCTGCTGCCGCGGCCGAAAAACACCGAGACCGAGGAAGACCCGCGCGCCGAGCTGGTGCGCCGTCTGATGGAATACGAGCAGATGAAGCTCGCCGCGCAGAATCTCAATGAGGTGCCGCAGGCGGGGCGGGATTTCACCGTCGTGCAGGTGCTGTTCGAGCGCGAAGCGGCGCTGCGTCTGCCCGAGGTCAACATCGAGGATCTGAAGCTCGCCTGGCTGACCATCCTGCAGCGGGCCTCAATTACCCAGCATCACAAGATCACCCGGGAGCAGCTGTCGGTGCGCGCGCACATGACCCGCATCCTGCGCATCCTGCAAACCGAGGAATACATCGATTTCAACAAGCTGTTTACTCCCGAGGAAGGGGTGCCAGTTTTGGTTGTTTCCTTTCTGGCGGTGCTGGAACTCGCCAAGGAAACGCTGATTGTGGTGAGCCAGGAAGAGGCTTACGCGCCGATTTACGTCAAACTCAGGGGCGGCCAGGTCGCCGCCGTGCAATAAACGTTGTGCGATAAGAAGAGTGCCATGGAAGAAAACACCGTAGAAAATACCGAGGACGTCACGCCGGAAGTCGTGGCCGAGAACGCTGCTGAAAACGCGCTCGACCTTGATCACCTCAAATATGTGCTGGAAACGGCTTTGCTGGTCACGCAGGAGCCGATGTCGCTGCACGATCTGAAAAAACTGTTCGACCAGAAACTGGATAACGACACCCTGCGCAAGGTGCTGGAAGACCTGCGCAGCGACTGGGAAGGGCGGGGCGTCGAACTGGTCAGCGTTGCCTCGGGCTGGCGCTTTCGTGCGAGACCCGAAACGCAGAAATTCCTTGACCGCCTGAGCCCGGAAAAACCGCCTAAATATTCGCGCGCGGTGCTGGAAACGCTGGCGATCATTGCTTACAAGCAGCCGGTGACCCGCGGCGACATAGAGGATATTCGCGGCGTGACGGTGTCGCCCGGCATTCTCAAGGCGCTGGAGGCGCGAGGCTGGATCGACGTCATCGGCCATCGCGAAGTGCCCGGACGTCCGGAAATTTTTGCCACCACCAAGTCCTTCCTCGACGATCTCAATCTGCGCTCGCTGGAAGAACTGCCCCCCCTGTCCGAACTGGGCAATCTGGTGGAGCAGTCGCCCAATGCCGAAATCAATCTGGATGCCGCATTTGCCCCGCTGGAATCCGTCAGTATGGGCGAGGGTTTGATGGATGAAGAGGATGCGGATCCGGAAAGTGATGGCGAGGGCGCCGAAATTTCCCTTGAGGCCGGTGCTGACCCGGCTGAATCAGCGCAGATTCAGTCAGAAGAAGACGATCAGACTCCGCCTTCCACGCAATTGCACTGACGTGGATTTGCCGGTCACTTCATGTGGCTGGCAGTTGGATGGCCTTTTCAAGCCATGTAATCCAGGAATTCCCCTGATTGCTGTGGGAGCAGTTAATTGACGATTGTTCTCATATTGTGAACGATCTGTTGGACGGTCCTGCAATCGCTTCCATTGCTGATTTTTAGTGCTACCATGCCCAGCTCATAACTGAAATTAATCATCATTTAATTGATGCCGGCATGCGAAAAAACGGCTTACTGACCTCGGCGCTCACTGGAGCGCTTTTTTTGTTTTTGGCGGCTACACATGCTGCGGCGCAATGGTCTGCGCAGGATCCCTTCAACACCGGCAGCCAAGTCTCTCCTGCGCCTTTTATGCGATGGGAAAGTACGATCAAGTTGCCCGAGGTGGGTGGCCCGGCCCCGACGGCTGAACTTTCAAACGCACAACCGCTGTCGCTCCCCGAACTGACTGAATTTGCCTTGCGCAACAATCCGCGCACGCGACAGACATGGCTTGCAGCCCGTGCAGCGGCGGCAGGTGTCGGCATCGAGCGCGCCGATCAGTTGCCGACGATTACGGGCAACTACGGCTACACACGTTCGCAGCATGTCAATGCAAACAGCGGCGTTGTGGTGCCGTGGCAGACGCGTTTCGGTCCTTCGATCTCTTTCAGTTATCTGCTCTATGACT
>QWQY01000138.1 GCA_003670675.1 Chloroflexota bacterium | reverse complement strand
ACCACCGTCACGCTCACGTGGGCGGCCAGCACCCGTGCCGCCAGTTATGAGTATTGTGTTGCGCTGACGCAGGCCGCTTGTACCAACTGGAAGAATACCGGCACGAAGACCACTGTCGCCGTCTCCGGCCTCGCCAAAGCAAAGTCATACTTCTGGCAGGTCCGCGCCAAGAACACCGGTGGGACCACCATCTCATCTGGTGGTTATCGCACATTCACCACCCAGAAGTAGTGCAATACCTACAAATCCGCCACAGCCTCGGCTGTGGCGGATTTGTTAATTGTGTACTACAGGGACAACGAAAAGGCAAGTGCGCACCACGGTGCACCCTCACCCATTCCCAACGTTACTTTTCTGCGGCCACAAACGTAACCGTCAGGGCGACTTCATCCTCGGCCTTGAGCACACCACCGATATCTGGCGCGGCAAACCCAAAATCGCTCATCTTGATGACCGTTTTGGCCTCGCCCGTGACCGTGTTGCCCTGCAACGTACCAACGACCGTCCACTCGACTGGGTTGGTCACGTCGCGTACGGTCATATCGCCGACGAGCGTGAATGTCACTTGGGCACCCTCGGTATAACTCTCGGGCAGGTTCAGGGCATTGGTCGATACAAAATCTGCACACGGGTACTTGTCTGACTCCAACCACTGTCGGCGGATTGCATTATCACGGCGCGGGCTGTCGCTTTTGAGTGTGCGCAAATCGACGCGGATACGGGTGACTTTACCACTCGGCTTCCTATTGCTGGTTACTTCAAATGCACCCTCGACCGCATTGGTGACACCGACTGCGGTGAATAACCGGTTATCCGAGAAGAAAATTTCTTCGACCGCATAGGCGGCGCTACTCTGCGCACTATCAATCTCAAACACCCGTACCGCGGCCGGTTCGGCCGGTACTGCGGCTGGTTCGGCCGGGGCTGCAGTGGGTGCGACATCGGCGACAACTACCGTCGGCTCTTCGGCTGCGTTGGTCTGCGTCGTTGGGCTGGGTTCAACAGCCGGAGTGGGCGTCCCACAACTCACCAAAAGGAGCAGGAGACTTACGAGCAGTACATTCTTCATTCGGTGTTTTCCCTCTCTCGGTTGACTTTTTTGCTCCTATCAATAATAATACCCCACATCCGAACGCGCACACGTGTGCACACCAAAAATCAGAGCAGAGAGCGAGGCATGTATGGTGCGGAGAGTCTCCATCATGGATATCGCAGAGCGGGCAGGGGTTTCGCATACAACCGTGTCGCGGGCATTACGTGGGCACACCCGGATCAGCGCAGTGGTACGAGGACGAATCGTCGAACTTGCAGACCAAATGGGATACGTCCCCAATGCGATCGCCCAGAGTCTGCAACAACAACAGAGCTGCACAATTGGTGTGGTCATTTCCGACATAGCAGACCCATTCTGGGGCGAGGTCGTCAAAGGAATCGACGATGTGTGTACCTCCAACGGGCAGTCGGTGTTGCTCCATGCAGCAGCCCACGACGAGAAGCTTCAGATCACGGCGATACGCAGACTGCAACAACGCCGGGTCGATGGGATTATCGTGGTCGATTCGCAACTCGGGCCGAGCGAAATCCGGCAACTCGAAGCGAGTGGTACGCCGATGATCTTCATCAATAGCCAACGCTCCTTCGAATCATCGTCTCTGCGCAGTGTGACCATCGATAATTATGCCGGAGGAGCGATTGCTGCTGATCATCTCGTGGCGCTCGGTCATCAAAAAGTTGCGTATTTTGGATCACCCAAACGGCCAGGATCCAATCTCAAACGGTCGCTGGGATTCATCGATACGTTGGTCGCCCACGGGGTCCATCGGAGCCGCATCTTTCAGGATGAATGTGCTGCCGACATCGCCGATATCGACGGCGGATACACGATGGCACAGTCGCTAAACGAACCCGGGGTAACGGCGGTTTTTTGTTATAACGATGGGATTGCCCTCGGCGCGTTAGCGGGATTTCGTGCCAAAGGCGTGGCGGTCCCCCACAAAATCAGTGTGGTCGGCTTCGACGATCTGGCCATGGCCCGCTACAGCTGGCCGCCGTTGACCACGATTGCACAACCCAAAGGACTCCTCGGCCAAACAGCGATGCACAATCTGGCGACCCTCATCGGCGGAACATCCGTAGCTGATGCCGTGTTGGTCCCGTCACTTCTTATCCGCGACAGTAGCACTCCACTAGCGAAAGGACTCCGCTCATGACACCGACCTATACCGCAGCAAATCTCCTGGTGGCGCCTGGCAATGCCCGTGACCCCCATGTCGTCGTCGAAGTCACGCCCGAACTCGCACAGTGGCAACACATCAACTTCCAGGTACGGCGGCTCTCCAAAGGTGGTGCGTGGAGCTTTGCCACAACCACCCAAGAATGTGCCATTGTGATGCTCAGCGGGAGTGCACATGTGGATAGCAGCGCGGGCACCTGGGACATCGGCGGACGGCCACACGTCTTTGCAGGCGGCGCATATGTGCTGTACCAGTCGCTCCACACGTCGTTTACCGTGCATGCATCGAGTGATTGCGAGTTTGCGTTTACCTGGGTCGAAGCAACCACCCCGCACGCGCCGGTCCTCGTGACGCCGGCCGACATCAAGCAAGAAATCCGTGGCGGCGACAATGCCACCCGCCAGATCAACCAACTCATGCCCCCAGGTTTTGCCTGCGAGCGACTCGTCTTGGTCGAGGTGTACACGCCGTCGGGGAGCTGGTCGAGTTATCCCCCACACAAGCACGATGTCCATCGCGTCGGCCCTGACGGTAGCCTGCTCGAGGCGAATCTCGAGGAAGTCTACTTTTACAAACACGACAAACCCGACGGCTTCGCGTTCCAGCGTGTCTATACCGACGAGCAGTCACCCATCCATGCGGCCGGTTCGCCCATCGACGCCGTGCTCGTAGCCCGTCCAGACCACGTGGTCCTGGTCCCTGCGGGGTATCACCCGGTCACCAGCGCACCTGGCTACACCACGTATTACCTCAATGTGTTGGCAGGCAGTGCACAGTCGCTGGCCAATGTCGATGACCCACACCACACTTGGGTCAAAGACCACTACCAAGGGCTCGACCCACGGCTGCCGCTCTACCCGCAAGGGAGCTAAGCCATGGCACGTACCTACGATGTCTTGAGCATGGGGCGATCGTCGATAGATTTGTATGCCAACGACGTCGGCGCTGCGTTCGTTGACATCAAAAGCTTTGCTGCATATGTCGGTGGCTGCCCGACCAACATCAGTGTGGCAGCCCAGCGACTCGGTTCGCGCACCGCGCTGTTGACGGCAGTCGGCGTTGATCAGGTAGGCGACTTCATCCTCAATTTTTGTATCAACGAAAGCATCGAAACACGGTACAGCCCGCGCAAAGCCGGTCACCGCTCCAGTGCAGTAGTGCTGGGAATCGAACCACCCAACAAGTTCCCGCTGACCTATTACCGTGACAATTGTGCCGATATTGAACTCACCATCGACGACGTGTTGGCTAGCCCCATCGCCGATGCGCAGTATCTGTTGGTCAGCGGGACGGGGTTCTGCAAAGAACCCTCGCGGAGCGCGACGCTGTTTGCATGCGAATACGCACAGCGACACGGGACAACGGTCGTCTTGGATATCGATTTTCGCCCTGACCAGTGGCACGATGCACGCGCATTCGGCGTGACGCTCCGCTCGGTGTTGCGGACGGTCGATATCGTCCTGGGCACCGAAGACGAAATCAACGCCATGATGATGGGCGAAGACAACACCGTCACGCTCACCCACTCACAAGTGTCGGATGCACGCGTGAGTGGCGATGTCGACGTCGCCATCGATACCGTGCTCGGGATGGGACCAAAGGTACTGTTCCAAAAGCGCGGCGCTGAGGGATCACGCGTCCATGTCGTTACCCCCGCGGGGATCGACCGCATCGACGCAGCTGGATTCCCCGTGCAGGTCTACAACATTCTCGGCGCGGGTGATGCCTACGCAGGCGGAGTCATCCATGGCCTCGCACACGGCTGGAGCTGGCATCGCGCCGCGCGCCTGGGAAATGCATGCGGCGCTATTGTCGTCACCAAACACGGCTGTGCCAACTTTATGCCAACGATGACCGACATTGAGCATTTCATCGGCATGCACGGTGATTTGTAGGACTGTTTTTTCATGAGAAAAGAGCACGGCATGTCTACCACACGTCTCACCGTCGCGCAGGCACTCGTTACGTTCCTGACCCAACAATACGTCGAGCGCGACGGGCATGAGCAGCGATTTTTCGCCGGCTGCTTCGGCATTTTCGGGCACGGCAACGTATCGGGGATGGGCCAAGCGTTGCAACAAATCCCTGCACTCCGCTACTATCAAGCACGCAACGAGCAGGCCATGGTGCATGCGGCCACGGCGTTCACCAAAACTGCCAATCGCCTTCAGACAATCGCCTGCACCACTTCGATCGGACCGGGAGCGACCAATATGGTCACCGGTGCCGCAACTGCCACCATCAATCGGTTGCCAGTGCTCTTGCTGCCCGGCGACATCTTTGCACGGCGCAATGTCGACCCCGTGTTGCAGCAGCTCGAATGGGCCCAGAGTCGTGATGTATCAGCCAACGACTGCTTCAAGCCGGTCAGCAAATACTGGGATCGCATCAACCGGCCCGATCAGCTCAGTAGTGCCCTGCGTGAGGCAATGCGGGTGCTGACCAGCCCAAGCGATACCGGCGCGGTCACGTTGGCGTTGCCCCAAGATGTCCAAACCGAAGCCTACGACTTCCCTACGGCATTGTTTGCACCGCGCGTCTGGCACATTGCACGGCAACGCCCCGACAGCGCAGCGCTCCGCCGTACCGTCGCACGCATCCGCGCCGCCAAGCGCCCACTCATTGTCGCCGGTGGCGGCGTCATCTATAGTGATGCGACGGCGGCGTTGACCACATTCGTCGAAGCCACCGGCATCCCCGTCGGCGAAACGATGGCCGGCAAAGGATCGCTGCGCTACGACCATAGCCTCAATCTGGGCGCAATCGGGGTCACAGGCACATTCGCTGCCAATCAGATTGCCCGCGACGCAGACCTCGTCATCGGTATCGGGACGCGCTACAGCGATTTCACCACCAGCTCCAAAACCGCGTTTGCGGACCCCGACGTGCATTTCATCAACATCAACGTGTGTGAACTCGACGCCGTCAAACACGGCGCAACGATGCTGGTAGGTGACGCCCGGGTGACACTCGAAGAACTCTTGCTTGCGTTGCAGGGCTATACCGTCGAGGCAGCATACCGGGCTACCGCCCAACGCCTCAGCGCCGCCTGGGACAACGAAGTACAACGCATCTACGACATCCGCCTGAGTCCGCTGCCCAGCCAGGGTGAGCTGATAGGCGCAGTCAACGACCTCTCTGACCCCGGCGCGATTATGGTCTGCGCTGCCGGTAGTCTGCCGGGCGACCTGCACAAACTCTGGCGCGCACGCCATCCCAAAAACTACCACCTCGAATACGGCAATAGCTGCATGGGGTACGAGGTCGCCGGCGGGCTGGGCATCAAAATGGCTGCCCCGGAGCGCGAGGTCTATGTGATGGTTGGTGACGGCAGTT
>QWQY01000137.1 GCA_003670675.1 Chloroflexota bacterium | reverse complement strand
TTGATCTGGTGTTGTTCGGCAATGAATCTGCAGACTCTTGTGGCTACCAAGTGGGTGTTCGTGCCGCGTTAAAACTAGGCCGACCAATAGTCAACGGCGCCAAAGGCCTCAACATCGATAACGGCGTTGCCATAATTCGTCGCGAGAGCGATGCGGGTGTCGAGATCTATAAGTTAAAGATGCCAGCGTGTGTCGGCGTGAAAGAAGGAATCAACTTGCCGCGCTACCCGACCATGAAGGGTCGTCTTGCATCCAAAAAAGTTGCGATCGACAGATCAGAATCATCTGGTGAAACTGGTGGTTTAAAACTCATCACCCTGCGCCGTCCGCCTGAACGCGCCAGCAACACTGTGATTCTTGGCAACGGTCCCGAGGCTGCATCAGCGGTGGTTGATCTGCTCGAAGAACTGGGTGTATTTAAATGACGGTGCTTGCAGTTGTCGAACACGATCGTGGAAACATCACGAACGCATCGCTTGGCGTGCTTACTGCCGCGCGAAATCTTGCCAAGCAAATGAACACAAAATTTGAAGCGATGACAATTGGCGCCAACGCTGATCGTCTCGGCGAAACTATTGCAAACTTCGGCGCCACGACGGTGCATCAGGCTCACAACGCGATGCTCGTCGACTATGGTCCAGAAGCCTGGGGCGAATCAATCGCTCAAGTGGTGCGCAAAACCTCGCCAAGTGTTGTCATCGGCACGGGCACCGAACGTGGTCATGAAATAATCGCTCAGGCTGCCGCGCGTTTAGACCTGCCGGCAGCAATGAACTGTCTTGAGTTTGACAAAGATTTCAAGGGATCACAGCCGTTGAAAGTTGTACGCACTCGTTGGGGTGGTTCGCTGTTGGAAGAATCACAAATCGACGCGCCGATAAAACTTGTAACTCTGGCCAATCATGTCGTTGAGCCACAAGAAGAACTTGCAACATCGCCTGCGACAATCTCGACGATCGATGTGCAACTTGACGAGAGCGTCGAACAAAGTTTTGTTCAAGACCGCGTGGAGCGAGTTGCCGGTGTAACTCTTGCAACCTCGCCTGTCGTCGTCAGTGGCGGTCGCGGTGTTGGATCAGCCGAAGCCTTCGCCCCGCTAGAAGAACTTGCTGGTCTTTTGAATGGCGTCGTTGGGTGTTCTCGTGCTGTCACCAATAACGGCTGGCGCAATCACACCGACCAAGTTGGTCAGACTGGTACACGAATTGCGCCAGATATCTACATCGCTTGTGGCATCTCAGGCGCTATTCAACACTGGGTTGGGGCGATGGCGTCGAAGAATATTTTGGCAATTAACACAGACGCACAAGCGAACATTGTCACCAAGGCGGGTTATGCCGTTATCGGTGACCTTCATGTTGTCGTGCCTGCCATCTCGGCGGAGATTCGCAAGCGCCACCCAAAATAAAGCGATCACACAACCGCAAATTTCGTTCTGTTTTCAACGGTTAAATGCGCTGAGACCATCGTTCTAAAACTAGAGTCATATCTTGTGACTACAGAGAATCTTGAGCCGAATCGTCGACGTGGTAGAGGCCGAACTGCAACTAATGAAGTCAAACTTCCTGAGCAAAAACCTTTCAAACAGCCACGCATGCGCTACGAACCAACCAAGGTGCTCAGCGATGACGAACTCGAGTCAATTCACTTAGCAAGTCTGCGAATTCTCTCTGACTATGGCATGGACTTTCTCGACCCTGACGCTCGCGATTTAATGAAAAAAGCCGGTGCGAAAGTCACCGACCAGCGCGTGCGCTTTGACCCTGAAATGGTGCTTGAGACAATCAAAACTTGTCCGAGCGAATTCAAACTTCACGCCAGAAACCCCGCACATACGCTCAATGTCGGCGGTAATTGGATGGCCTTCGGCTCGGTGGCCAGCACCCCAAACTTCATCGGCCTCGACGGCGTGCGCCACCCAGGCACTCGCGCTGATTTTCAAGAACTCCTCAAGTTGACCCAGGTCTTCAACATCATTCACTTCAACAGCGGCTACCCCGTCGAACCAATTGATCTTCACGCCTCGATTCGCCACATTGAAACCACATACGACTTGCTAACGATGACTGATAAAGCAATTCACTGCTACAGCCTCGGTCGCCAACGCAATCAAGATGTTCTTGAGATGTGTCGTATCGCTCGCCAAGTCGACGATGAAACTCTTGACCGTGAGCCGTCAGTGTTTAGCATTATTAATTCTTCTTCGCCGTTGCGGCTTGACACGCCGATGTTGCAGGGCATCATGGAGTTTTCGTCGCGCAATCAAATAATCATCATCACACCGTTCACGTTGGCTGGCGCAATGGCACCAATCACGTTGGCTGGCGCGCTTTCGCAGCAAAATGCCGAGGCGCTTGCTGGCATGACCTTCACCCAAGTCGTTCGACCTGGTGCACCAGTTGCTTACGGTGGTTTCACCAGCAATGTCGATATGCAGTCTGGAGCACCAGCATTCGGTACGCCCGAATATATGCGCACGGCAATGGCTGGCGGTCAACTCGCGCGGCGCTACAACGTGCCCTATCGCTCGAGCAATGTTTGTGCAGCCAACGCTCTTGACGCCCAGGCCGCTTACGAAAGCGTGTTCTCGCTGTGGGGCGCGGTGCAAGGGGGCGTGAATTTTGTGATGCACGGCGCAGGATGGATGGAAGGCGGCTTGCACTCGTCTCTCGAAAAATTCGTGCTTGATGCTGACCTGATGGGCATGGTCGCGGCATATCTTGAGCCAATCGTTGTTGACGAAGCAACTCTTGCTCACGAAGCAATCGGCGAGGTCGGCCCCGGCGGTCACTTCTTTGGCGTGCAACACACCCAAGATCGTTTCCGTGATGCTTTCTATAAGCCGATGATTTCTGACTGGCGCAACTACGAAAGTTGGCAAGAGGGTGGCAGCCCTACCGCCGTTACAAAGACAACTGAACTTGCCAAGACTTGGCTTGAGGCATATCAAACGCCAGCGATTGATCCGGTAGCAAAAGAAGAATTGCAAGCATTTGTCAAGCGTCGCGTCGCCGAAGGTGGCGTCGCAACTGATTTTTAATTTGCGAGATTAAAAAAACACGAAAGGCAAGAGCAATGAAATCATCAGCAAGAGTTGTTGTAATCGGTGGTGGCGTCGTTGGCGCTTCAGTGCTTTATCACCTCACCAAAGCAGGCTGGACAGATATTGTTCTGGTTGAGCGCAAAGAATTGACTGCTGGCTCAACTTGGCACGCGGCTGGTGGCATGCACACGCTCAACGGCGACCCCAATGTGGCTCGCTTGCAGCAGTACACCGTCAACCTTTATAAAGAAATCGAAAAAGAATCTGGCCAGAATTGCGGCATTCATTTGCCTGGTGGCATCCAGTTGGCTGACACCCCCGAGCGTCTCGACTGGCTCAAAATGGCGCAGGCTCGTGGTCGTTATTTGGGTATGAAGATGGAGATCATCTCAGTCAAAGAGGCAAAAGTTTTGAACCCTCTACTTGAAGAGAAATACTTTGTTGGAGCACTTTTTGACGAAGATGAAGGCAGCGTCGACCCATACGGTGTTACACACGCTTATGCGATCTGTGCAAAAAATCGTGGTGCCGAGGTTTACACAAACACTTGGGTCACTGGCCTCAACCACCGTGCTGACGGCACATGGGATGTAATCACCGACAAAGACCACACGATTCACGCCGAGCATGTTGTCAATGCGGGAGGCTTGTGGGCTCGCGAAGTTGGTCGCATGTGCGGTCTTGAACTTCCGGTGTTGGCCATGGAGCATCACTATTTGATGACCGAGCCAATGGAAGAAGTAATCGAGTTCAATCGCATCAACGGCAAAGAACTGCCACACATGATCGACTTCGCTGGCGAAATCTACGCCCGCCAAGAGGGCCAAAGCATCTTGCTTGGCACATATGAGCAGAACAATCGTCCGTGGTCAACAAAAGAAACTCCATGGGATTTCGTGTTTCAATTGTTGCCACACGATCTTGAGCGCATCGCCCCAGAACTTGAGCGAGGCTTTGCTCACTTTCCTGCTGTTGGTCGCGCAGGCATCAAAAAATTTGTCAACGGTCCGTTCACTTTCTCACCCGACGGCAACCCGTTGGTCGGCCCGATCAAAGGCATGCCAGGTATGTGGTCTGCGTGTGCAGTCATGGCTGGTCTCTCGCAAGGCGGTGGCGTGGGCTTGTCGCTGGCCAACTGGATGGTGCACGGCGACCCTGGCGCTGACATCTGGGGTATGGATGTTGCTCGCTATGGCGATTTCGCCACTCTCGAATTCACAAACGCAAAAGTTCGCGAGAACTACTCACGCCGCTTTCGCATCACCTTCCCTAATGAAGAGCTAACCGCTGCGCGACCACTGCACACGACGCCGATTTATGATCGGTTGCTCTCGCATAATGCTGTTATGGGCGCGGGCTTTGGCCTCGAACACCCATTGTGGTTTCAAGATAAAGGCAAAGAGCCGATTGAAGATGTGACTTTCTATCGCTCGAATGCATTTAACAATGTTGGCGAAGAGTCGCGTGCAGTTCGCGAACGTGTCGGCTTTTCTGAAGCGTCAAACTTCGCCAAATATAAAGTCAGTGGCGCGGGCTCTTCGACGTGGCTGCAAGGTTTATTTACAAACGCTCTTCCAAAAATTGGTCGCACCGTGTTGACTGCAATGCTCAATCCCGAAGGCAAAATCGTCGGTGAGTTCTCAGTGTCGCGTATCGGTGACGAAGAATTCTTTTTATTCGGATCTCAGGCCGCCGAAATTCACCATCCGCGTTGGTTCTTGGCGCACTTGCCGAAGAATTCGCAGATTCGCTTCGAAACTTTGGCACTTTCGATGGTCGGTCTCACTGTTGCAGGTCCGCGATCTCGTGATGTGTTGCAAAAACTCACCAGTACTTCGTTGGCAACAAAAGACTTTCCATTTATGAGTTTCCGCCGAGTTAACATCGGCAATGCACCAGTTTGGTTGTCGCGTATGACGTATACGGGTGACCTCGGCTACGAAATTTGGATAGCCCCCGAATATCAGCGCTATCTGTTCGACCTAATTTGGGATGCGGGCAAAGAGTTCGATATGCGCCTGTTTGGTTTCAGGGCTCTGATCACAATGCGCCTCGAGAAAAACTTCGGCACCTGGTTCAGAGAATATCGACCGATTTACACACCTCTAGAAGCAGGAATGGAGCGCGCGATGAAGTTCGACCACGAATTCATCGGTCGTGCTGCAGTCGAGGCCGAGATGAAAACAGGCCCGGCCCGCAAACTTGTGATGTTCACTGTTGATGTTGACAAAACTCGCCCGGCCGATGTAATCGGCGACGAGCCAGTTTTTCATGACGGCAAAGTAGTCGGCTGGATAACCAGCGGCGGTTACGCGCATTACTCAGGCGTCTCGCTCGCTCTGGGTTATGTTCCTGCTGAACTTGCTAAGGCTGGCACAACTGGTTTCGAAATTGAGATCATTGGCAATATGCGACCAGCATCGCTACAACTAGAACCGGTGCTAGACCCATCAGGTTCACGCATGCGTGCATAAGCACTAACTGATCAACAACATTTGTCGCCGTAAGGCGCTTGCAAATTAGCTTTGCAGTTGCTTGAGTTTTGCCATCGGCACATGGCAACGCATGAAGTGACCAGGTTC
>QWQY01000136.1 GCA_003670675.1 Chloroflexota bacterium | reverse complement strand
GTCGGGGTTGCTGTCCGCGTGTTCGAGGGAGTTCGTGTCCGTGATGCGGTTCTGGTAGATGACGGAGTTTTTGTGTGTGTTTTGGTTGGCGATGTTGTGCGCGTTTTTGTATAGGTGCGTGTGCGTGAGGGCGTCGCGGTATTCGATGCTGTCCGCGTGGGTGACGGGGTCTTCGACGCTGTCGCTGTGGTGGTCAACAAAATCGACACCTTTGTCGCTGCCACTGCAGACGGTTCGTTCAGATTTGTCGCAGGGAGCACATCCCCCATACAACAAGATCCATAATTTGCGAAGCTTCCATGACCGAGCTGGCCACGTCCACCCCACCCCCAACACTTAATCGTATAGCCCCCCAACACCGTGCACACATGTTGTGCGCCGAGCGAAATCTGCATTGCATTCAACCCGGTGCCGAGTGATATCGGCACGAGCGCGGCCATCTGGCCTGGTGCAACACCGGTACTCGACGTAGTAGGGCCAGTGCCTCTGCCTAACTGAAACAGCGCATTAGCGCCCCAGCATTTCACCGTATAGTCATCCAAAATGACACACGTATTCCCAAAAGAGGAAGACCCAGCTGTCGCGAGATTCGATGTCGTGATTGACAGCGCCGTTCGTCCATCCCCGAGAGTAATCGCGGGCAAGTTGTCGCCCATTTGATCTGCGGCCGTACCAATATTCGCCAACAAGCTGTTGGCGTTATTCTGCCCGAGTTGCCCCTTGAGGTTGTTCCCCCAACACTTCACACTGCCATCATTAAGTATTGCGCACGAATGATCGCCGCGTGAACTTATCTGTGTTGCGGTAAGATCTGCCCCGAGATTCACTGGATTCGCACTTGGAGCGTTCAACGCTGTCGCGTTTTCGAGGCCTAATTGGCCATCTGCATTGTTGCCCCAGCAATGGACCGAGTTGCCATCGAGAATCACACACGTGTGTGCAATGCCTGCGCTGACTGCACGGACCGTACGCCCGTTCTCAAATGGGACGACGGCAGCACTCGGGGCACTGAGTGCGACCGTATCTCCGTATCCCAGTTGACCGCTCGTATTGGCTCCCCAACACTTCAGGGTGTCGTCATTCAAAATCGCACACGTATGTGCCACTCCTGCACTGACAAACTTAGCTGTTTTGCCCGTGCCGAGGTTGACTTTGGGGAGATTATTCCCCATTTCATTGCGTGCGTCGCCTTTACTCAGCAGATTGCCAATCCCGAGCTGCCCCGAGGCATTGAGTCCCCAGCACTTCAGCGAATCATCGCTCAGAATTGCACAGGTATGCGAATCGCCGCCACTCAACGCTTTGGCAGTAAATTTGACTCCATCACTCCCCGTGCCCAGATCGATCGCAGCCAGGTTCACTCCCATATCATCTGCGTCCGTTCCTCGGGATGAGGTATCGCCCAATCCGAGTTCACCATTCGCGTTGTAACCCCAGCACTTCACCATACCATCGGTGAGGATCGCACAACTATGCGAAAGTCCCGTGGTGATCTGCATTCCAGCCTGCGTTCGGACCGGCACACGGCTCTGTGCATATGCTGGCATTGACTGGGATGCGAGCATAGCAGCCAACACGACGAACAGCACGTTGCACACCGCTACGGTAAAGATTCTGCGCATTTGTCTTCCTTTACGGACAATAGTTATAATTTTTTCAATTATAGTATAGCAATTTTTTATTAATAACATTCCGATTCGTGTGACACACCCGCAGTGTCAGCAGCGTAAGGACACAGCAAAACGACCCCCGTCCGGCACTGCCGAACGGGGGGTAATAGCGGTATTTGGTGCGCTTACTTGGATACGTTGAGGTACAGCCGGTTGACGTACTCTTTGAGCATACGGCGCGTGCTGAACTGCGGCGCACAGGTTGCGATGGCCGCCTTCGAAATCGCCACCCAGCGCGCCGACACGCCGTCTGCGTTGCGATCATAATAGGCCGGGGCGACCTCGTTTTCGAGCAAGTGGTACAGATGCTGGGCATCGTTCCAATCTTGTTCGTCGAGGTTGTCGTAGTGACGTTCGTCGCCAATGGCCCAGCCGTTGACACCGTTGTGTGCCTCGGGCCACCAACCGTCCAGGATGCTCAAGTTGGGGATGCCGTTCAGGCTGGCTTTTTGGCCGCTGGTACCGCTGGCCTCGTACGGTCGGCGCGGCGTGTTCAACCACACGTCGACGCCTTGTACCAGTGCGCGTGCCACGCACATGTCGTATTCTTCGAGGAACACAATGCGCCCAGCAAAGCCCGGCTCTTGTGAGCGCCGATAGACATCCTGGATGAAGTGCTTGCCCGGCTCGTCGGCTGGGTGTGCTTTGCCGGCAAAGACCATCTGGATCGGTCGGGCTGGATTATTGAGGATTGCTTTGAGGCGCTCGGCATCCTTGAACAACAACGTCGCCCGCTTGTACGTCGCAAAGCGCCGTGCAAAACCGATGGTCAATGTGTTCGTATCGAAGATTGGCCATGCCACCGGTGGGAAGCCCAGCCGCGTGTGTCGTTGCGCCAGCCGCTCGCGCACGAACTGCACCAGAACGTGCTTGAGATGCATACGCGCCTGCCAGAAGGCAGCATCGTCGCTGGCGGTCAGACCCTCCCACAACGCTGGTTCGTCGAGGTGATCGTACCAATCCTTGCCCAACACCGCGGTGTACAGGTCATTCATTTTGGGGGCCAACCACGACGCCGAATGGACGCCGTTGGTCACCGAGGTAATGGGGACTTCGTCTTGCGTAGCGCCTGGGTAGAGCCAGTGCCACATCGAGCGGGCCACTTCGCCGTGCAGTTTGCTGACGCCGTTGTGCATCTGCGACAACCGCAACGCCAGCACAGTCATCGCAAAGCTCGGTCCCCAGGACTGCTGTTGCATGGCGATGTTCATGAACTCGTCGCGGCTGATCCCCAATTGGTCCCAGTAACGTGCGAAGTATTTGTCGATGAGATCGAGCGAGAACGCGTCATTGCCGGCCGGCACGGGTGTGTGCGTCGTAAAGACCGCTTGGGCTTTGACCTTCTCGAATGCGTCCATGAAGGGCACACCCGTGGCGACCAGTTCACGGGCCAGTTCGAGCACCAAGAATGCCGAGTGGCCTTCGTTCATGTGCCAGACCGTCGGTGCGATGCCCAATTGACGCAACGCACGCACACCGCCCACACCCAGCACCAACTCTTGGGCCACACGCATATCGTGATCACCACCGTACAGGCGGGCTGATAGTTCACGGTCGCTCGGGCTGTTGGGGTGGATGTCGGTGTCCATCAGATACAGGGCCACGCGACCGATGTGGAGTGTATAGACTTTGGCGTAGATGGTGCGACCGGGCAACTCCACCTCAACCACAACTTCGTCACCGTTGGGGGTACGCGCGGGGAAGGCGGCGATATCGGCAAAGCTCATCTTGGTGTTGATGGCCTCTTGCCAGCCGCTGTGATCGAGGCGCTGCCGGAAGTAGCCCTGTGGGTAGATGAACCCCACCGCCACAAACGGCAAATCGAGGTCACTGGCTTCCTTTACATGGTCGCCCGCCAAAATACCCAGACCACACGAGTAGATGGGCAACGATTCGTGGATGCCGAACTCGGCCGAAAAGTACGCAATCGAGGCTTTTTGGGTGGGGTAGGTGCGCTTGAACCAGGTCTGGGTGTTGCCCATATATGCGTCAAAAGCAGCAATCACGGCATCGTAATCGGCGACCCATAGCGCGTCGGTACTGGCGGCTACGAGATTCTTCTGACGGACATTGCGGAGGAACTGAATCGGGTTGTGGTAGATTTCTTCCCACAGGGACGGGTCGATGCGCCGAAACAAGTCGGTCGCGCTGGGGTTCCATGCCCACCAATAATTGTAGGCAACGTCAGCCAATCGCCCGATGCGCGTAGGGACCGGGGTAAACAAGACATCCGTACTCGATGCGCCCAAGGTTCACCTCTATTCAACAATAACAGAAGGAATTTGACACACGAGAAGCGACGGTGCTCCCCGCAAACACCGTCTACTATACACGGTACGAGAATTTCACGCAAAAACCTTGGTAATGCTGTGGTAATGCATGCCTGTCAGACTGGAGCCGGATTCGCAGACAGGAGGAACCCATGACCCACAGCAACTATGCCCAGCAGCCGCTCCGCCCCCTCGCCGACACCCACGGGAGCACCGGGGTCTACTTGGTCACACTGCAGACCGATGCGCTCCAAGAGCCCTTCACCAGTGCCACCCAGCCGAGCCTCGAGATGACCACAGCGGGTGACATCGCCGCAGACGTATGGGATCACATCCATGCGCTGTATGCCAACCAATTCTCCGAAGCAGCCGTCATCACCGCCAACGGCATCAGCGCACTCATTCGGTTGTACGAACCAAGCAGCAATCAGGACCACGAACCGCTGGACGAATCGTTTTTTGTGGCACACAGCGCCGAATGCCCCTGCTGCGCTGCCATGGCAGCGGGTGAATTCGCGGACGGCACATCAGAATCCCGCACGTGGTATGAGTTCTACGGTTCGGCTGCAGAGTTCGTCATGGAAGCGCGCACCGAGATCGCCCGGGCTGTCTGGAGCAGAACGGGGCAGCGCGGGACGCAGTTTTGGTCGAAGATCGAAATCGAACCCGTGGCAGACCTACCAGCAGTCATTGCGGCGCACACTGACGCCATTGCACGCAGTGGAATTGCAATTCACGACGCGCTAGATGGAAACCAAGACGACGACGGAACGGATTTCTCACAAAACTAAATTGGATCTGCCCTGCCCCGGACCAGTACGCGGACGTGCTGGTCCGGTTTTCGCTGCATGCGCCTGGTTGCTCGGCTAAAATACCAACAACAACATATCTACCCGAAAGAGCCGCCATGCTGCGCCGTCTGCCCATATATCTGCTGAGTCTGTGTCTGGCCGCCGTGGTCATCCTGGTCCAGGTGCCCGTGTGGGTGTTGACCGTGGTGCGCCGGGTGGGCTATGCCTACCCAATCGACTACGGCGAGGGGCCGTTGTTGCGGCAACTGCAGTTCCTCGTGCACGGTGGGTCATTGGCGGGGCTGTACGGCGATTTGCAGGCGGCACCGTTTGTGGTGGCCAACTATCCGCCGCTTTATCTGACGGTGACCCGTATGGTCGCGCTCGTCGTGCCCGAACTGGCTGCCGGCCGCGTCGTCTCGATGCTGGCAGGGCTTGCGGTGGGGGCTGCGATTGTGCTCCTCGCACTGCCACGGAGCGCTCCCCGAATGGTCATCGGTGCGACGGTTTTGGCGGCAATGAGCTGGTTCGCCATCCCCATCGTGCGCGAGTGGAGTGGCGTGATGCGCGTCGACATGCTCGGGGTCGCCGTGGGATTGGTCGGTCTGCTCCTTGCACGACGCGGCCGCATCACGACTGGTACGGTGTTGGTCGCGCTGGCGCTTTTGGCCAAACCGACCCTCATTGCTGCGCCGTTTGCGCTCTTGGTGTGGTTGGCAGTCCAGCCACGTGGGGTTGCCCTGCGCGCAGTGGGGAATGCCGCAGCAGTACTGGTGGGGATTGTGGCTATCTTGGGGATGTCTGGTGCCGATTTGTGGTTGCACCTGGTCCAATCCAATGTCAACGGCTGGGAGTATGCCTTGGCGCGGGGCTTTTGGAAGGAACTGCTGACCATCC
>QWQY01000135.1 GCA_003670675.1 Chloroflexota bacterium | reverse complement strand
TGCTCGTCGAAGGTCTGCGTGATGCATTGCGGAGCCGCGGCCACGTCGTCGATATCGTCAGCCTGCCGTATCGGTGGCAACCCCATCAGCATCTGCTCGACAGTATCTTGGCATGGCGGATGATCGACCTCAACGAAGTCGATGGCGTGCCGGTGGACCTTGTCATTGCGACCAAATTCCCATCGTATTTCGTGACCCATCGCCGCAAAATCGTCTGGCTGGTGCATCAGCACCGACAGGCCTATGACTGGTATGGTGGGAATTTCTCGGATTTTGTCAATACCGCAGAAGATCGCGGCATCCGAGATGCCCTCATCCAGGCAGATACTGCTGCGTTACACGAAGCACAGGCGTTGTATGCCATTTCGGCAAACGTGGCACGGCGCGCCAAGCGCTACAATTTCGTCGATTGCACGCCGTTAGCGCCTCCGAGCGCCTACACCGACTTGTTGACACACACCGCATATGGCGACTACATTTTGTCTGACGCGCGCCTCGATGCAGCCAAGCGGATAGATTTGCTCATCGATGCGGTAGCCCAAATGACGGTGCCGTTCCGGTTTGTGCTGACGAGTACCGGCCCCGAACGCGACCGGTTGACCGAGCGTATCGCACGCTACGGTCTCGGCGATCGCATTACACTGCGCGGATTCGTGCCGACTGCCGAGCTGATGACGCTATATGCCGGCGCGAGAGCGGTATACTATGCGCCATTCGACGAAGATTATGGCTTCACGACGATTCAGGCGATGCGGGCGCGCAAAGCGGTCGTGACGACCAGTGACGCCGGCGGTACCCTCGAGTTCGTCCGCGACGGACACAATGGTATTGTCTGCGATCCGAGTGCGGCTCGTATCGCCATTGCACTCGACCGACTCGCATCTGACCCGCTCGAAGCAGCGCGGCTTGGTGGGCATGGCCCAGAAACGGTCGATCACATCACCTGGGAACATGTCTGTTCGACGTTGTTGAACACGGCAGCAAAAGGGTAACTCCACCAAACGACATCGACCGCAGCACTATACCGGCAATCAAGCAACCCGCTCGCGATTACGAGATACGTTAAACCCCCCCTGATTGCCTGTGGCAATCAGGGGGGGCGCGATTGAGATTACTTGCCAAGCATGCTCAGCAGTGCCGAATCGGTGCTCTTGAGCGGCAGATCGATACGGCCACGGGTCCGTGCAGACTCGTATGTCGCAAAAATCAACTCACTCGCCCGCAACGCACGCCGACCAGACAACTCTGGTTCCCTGCCCGTGCGCAACGCGTCGACCAAATCGATGACACAACGTTCGACATTATCGTTGCCATGCAATCCCTCGGTGTCGGGAATAATTGCCCACGCTGCATCCCCTTTACCTTTGACCCTGAGGTGTGTCTTGTCGTCGACTCCGACATCGATGATGCCGTCGCTCCCGATCATACGCAGGCCAAACCGTGGGCCTGCTTGATAGCCGGTGCTCAGGAGCAGGGTGACACCGTTTTTGAAGTGCGTGAAGCTGACACCGTGTTTTTCGATGGCGACACCAAACACCGTTTGTGGGTCACGCAAATCGACCTGTCCCAATACCCAATCGGCGTCACATTCATCATTGAAGTAACAGGCCATGTCGAACCAGTGGGTGCCCCAATCGTACATGTTGTCGCAGGTTGCCTCGATACGCTCGAGCGTACCGATTCGCCCACTGTCGAGGAGTGCTTTGGCAGCTCGGAACGGGGTCCCGAAGCGCCGCTGATGGTTGAATGTCAGTTGAACACCATTGGCTTCGCAGGCTGCCACCATTGCGGTACATTCGCCGTAGGTCGGAGCCATGGGTTTTTCGCAGTGGATTGCTTTGACACCGGCATTTGCCGCTGCAATAACCATGTCTGCATGCATGTGTGGCCACGTGGCAATGCTGACGATATCGAGATTGGCTTTGGCGAGCATCTCGTGGTAGTCGGTGTAAATGCCGTCGGCACCACCGTGGATGGCGGCGAAGGCCTCGGCATTGGCCCGTACGACGTCTGCAAGGGAGACAATCGTGGCGTGCCCACTGGCTTTGTACCCAAAGGCGTGCTGGTGTGACATGCCGAATCCAGTCGCACCTTCACTCTTCCATGGCCGACCACACCCAATGATTCCTACGCGATACGACATGGTGATCTCCTTTGATCTCGTGTGCGAATCCTATATCCCCACCGAACGCAAATATGCACGGCTTTGCAGGGCACTCGCCATTGGCGACTCCAGCTGGGTGACGTCTGTTTCGACGATCAGCCACCCCGCAAAACGTGCCGCTCGGAGGATTGCAAAAATAGTCGGGAAGTCGACAGAACCTTGCCCGAGCTCTGTCCAGACACCATAACGCTCGGCACCACGGTAGTCGGTGCGGTCTGCACGCGCTTTTGCAGCGGCCGTAGCATTCACATCTTTCAGGTGCATCGTACGGATGCGTGGTGCATACGCCTGGACCATTGCGACGGGATCATCGCCAGCCCATGCCATATGCCCCGTATCTGGCCCCAATGCCAACACGTCTGGTGCAACGGCGTCCATCAATCTATCGAGTTCGGTACGCGTCTCGACGAAACTGCCCACATGATTATGAAAAGCAGCAGTCACTCCATGCGCCTGCATGATTGTGCCGACCTCGGTGATGGTGGCAATAAACTGACTCCACTCAGCATCCGTGAGGCCGTCCGCAGCGGTGACGTGCCCCGCAGCTTGCATCCGTGTGCGGCCATTCACCAGTTTGGTGTTGTCCACATTCGCTGCCACATAGCACGCAGTCACTCCAACTTCGCGTGCAAACTGCGCATACGAGGTTGCTTGTGCGATGATCGCGGGATACTTGCGTGGATCCCAAAAATCGGCACCAATATAGCCAGGGGCAGGCGCTAATCCGGAGCGATGCCAGAGTGCGAGCCGTTCAGCTGCACTCGTGGCAGGTTTGGGTCCAATCGGTGCGCCTGCGTAGCCCGCCGACGCGATTTCCGCAAGGATGAGCTCTTCCGAGATATCGCGCGGCCAGGTAATCTGCCCGCATCCAATCAACCATTCTGTCATGGCGACGCTCTCTTTTCCCGGTTGATTAGCGTGCGTAGGTCAATGAGAGTTCCTTGAATACCGCATACGTTTGTGACAGACTCGCGATATCGACCCATTCTTCGTCGGAGTGCAAGCCTGCACCAATCGGACCACAGCACACTGCAGGGATCCCTTTTGAGCTATAGAATCGTGCATCTGTGCCAAAGTGTTCACGGTAGAAGTGACCAGGCAAGCCGGTGACGCGGCGCACGATTGTGGCTAACTGCTGTACTGCAGGGTCGTTCTGGTCGGTGTTGAGACCAACGCCGTCACCCATGAGCTTCACGGTGCAGTGTTCGGGGAATCAGGCCGACACCTTGGCGAGCACCTCGGCCGATGATTCGTTGGGCACACGGCGGATGTCCAGGTGCATCACGAGTTCTTCCATGATGCGATTGCCTGCGTTCCCACCATTAATGATGGTCGGTACACAGGTAGTGACAAATGCTTCTTCGTCAGGGGTAGGGTAGGCTTTCTCGAGCGCAATCAAGCCATCACGGAGCGTGTGCAATGGATTACGCCCCAACCACGGGCGTGAGCCGTGGGCTGGTACGCCATGCACAATGACATCGATGGGCGATGCGCCTTTGTGCAGGTTACAGATGTTCAGGTCGGTTGGTTCGGCAGTGATGAAGAAATCGCAGGTGAACCCCTCGTTGAGGATGTAGTTTGTCCCATGCATACCGCCGATTTCTTCATCGGTCACAAATTGGAAATTCACATCTGGTGGTTCAGGCAATTGCGCAAGTTCTTGAGCCAGTCGAATCAAAATCGCAGCGGCACCCTTCATGTCTTGTGAGCCGCGGCAATAGAGACGGCCGTCTTTTTCGAACGGTTCAAATTGTGCGGTTCGGGCGGGGACGACATCGAGATGCGCATTCAGGATGAGTTTTGCGTGCTTGTTACCGCGGAGCGAGTAGACAATCGCTGGTTTGTTGTTTGAATTGAAATGGGTGATCGTCCCACGGGGGAGGTCTTTGAGTTGCGCAACGGTATAATCGATGACCGCCTGGAGCTGGTCGGGGTGGTCCAACGTCGACGGGTATTTGCACAATTCGATCGTCATTTTGAGAACATCGGCACGCACATCGGTCATCATCGTCCGTCACTTTCTGCTATACCTACGCTACTAAGATTCGATATTGTCGTCTGTATCACCATCGTCAGTGGTATCGTCGTCGTCGCCGCCATCGAACACCGGTGTCTCACCGGTGTATCCGCCGGTACCGGCAACCAACAGCACGAACTCGCCTTTGATGGATCGACTCGACAGGGTTTTGTGAATGGAGCTCAACGAACCACGCCAGGTTGTCTCGTAGAACTTGGTCAAATCATTGGCCAACGCGGCAGGTCGGTCGCCGTACACCGTGATTGCATCTTCGATGAGCGCCAAGATGCGGTATGGGCTTTCGTAGAAAATCAGGGTGTGCGGCGTCTGGAGATCTTGGGCAAGCCAGCGCTGTCGCTGCCCACGTTTGCGTGGTGGGAAGCCACGATACGTGAACGCATGGACCGCCAATCCCGACACAATCAATGCGGGAATCAATGCGACAGGACCGGGAATAGCTGTGACAGGCAGGCCTTCTTCGAGGACACGGCGCACCAATACAAACCCAGGATCGGAAATAGCCGGCGTCCCTGCGTCACTGACGAGTGCGATCGACTTCCCCTCACGTAAGAGTCCGATAATCCGCTCGGTGGCCATTTTTTCGTTGTGCTCGTGGCACGCCATCATCGGCTTGTGGATGTCGTAGTGCTTGAGCAAAATGGACGTTTTGCGGGTGTCTTCGCTGGCGATGATGTCGACGGTACGCAACGTTTCGAGCGCGCGCATCGTGATGTCGCCGAGGTTGCCGATTGGTGTTGCTACGAGGTATAACATGGCGTCATCTTACCACATGTCATTGTGTCTGCCGGGTGAACCAGACCCGTACCCATAGCGCGATGATGACCGTCGCCGTCAGCCAACGCACATCACTCAGTCCAACCAGCGTTACCGCCAGCCACCAGCCCGCGACGAACAGCACACCGACACCGAGCGCACCGAAAATGGTGCGTCGATCACGTCGCACAAGCGTGCCGCGGTGGGGAACGAACATGTAGGAGAGATTTGGCAGTGCAACGCCGAGCAGCGCGATTGCCGTGCTATCTAGTGGGGTCCATGTGGGGGTCTGTGTGCACACCGTCCCCACCCACACAACAGCGCAGACAATCACCCGCCACAGGACATGATTGCCGATCTGCGTCAACGTTGCATGGACACGTTGCCCTGCACGCATCATTGCGTTCAGCGCGGCAAGGTCATCGACCACCAGTACAACATCGGCACTATCACGGAGCACGGCGTGTGCAGCAGAAAACGCAATAGCGACATCGGCGCGGCGAAGCGCTGCGACATCATTAAAGCCATCCCCGACAAACGCAACACACCCAGCTTGTGCCTGCAACGTACGGACGACAACCTCTTTGTGCTGCGGCAACATGCGGCCTATGATGTTCGCCGTTCGGACGATTTCTGGCACACGTTGACCGTCGAGTGCATTGCCATGGACGACACC
>QWQY01000134.1 GCA_003670675.1 Chloroflexota bacterium | reverse complement strand
GCGGAGCCGCAAAAGCGAAGATTTGATTTTTGGTGGTGGTGCCAAGCGGGCTGCATCGGGCTTTGCCGAAGTTTCGCTCACTATCGACAACAGCGACCGCACCTTGCCCGTGGCCTTCGACACTGTGACGATTACGCGCCGTATTACCCGTTCGGGCGATCACGAGTACTTCATCAATCGCGCCAAGGTGCGTCTGCGCGACCTGCAAGAGGCGACTGCCAGCCTAGGTGGCTCGTATACCATCATCAATCAGGGGTTGGTCGACAATGTGCTCGACCTGCGCCCCGAAGAACGGCGCCGCCTGTTCGAAGACGCGGCCGACATATCTGTCCATGAACAACGCCGCAACGATGCCATGAAGCGCATGCGCGAGACCGATGCCAATGTGCGGCGTTGCGAAGATGTCTTGGTCGAGCTCGAGCCGCGGATCCGTAGCTTGAAGCGCCAAGCCAGCGCGGCCAAACAGTACCGCGACATCAAACACGAGCTGGACAGCACCCAAATCAAGCTCTTGCGCCTCCAAGATGTCATCGCCAATACGTCGTTGGGGAGCGCCACCCAGGATGCAGCAAATGCCCAGCATACACTGGCTGATGTGCAGGCCCAACGCGATGCACTCAACGAGCGTATCGGTGCCGCCCGCCTGCAGATCCGCGAACTGCGCGAGCAGATGGGTGCGATCTATGGCGAAGGGAGTCGGCTGCATACCCGCGCCGAGGGGTTGCAACGCTCGATTGCGGTAGCTGCTGAGCGTGTCAAAGCGGTCCAGCAACGGAGCGTCGAATACGCCCAAACAGTACGCGATGCCGAATCGCAGCAGGCCGCCGTCGAAGCCGAAGTCGCCGCCCTGCACATCGTCGTCGGCCAGCAGACCGATGCCCGGGCCGCGCATCAGACCACCATTGATGCGCTCGATCGGGGCCGTGTGAGCTACAACGAACGGCGTCGTGCACTGCGTACGACGGTCGATGCTGCCCAACGTGCCGAGGCTGCCACTGCCGGGGCCATCCGTGAGCGCCAACGCCAACTCGAGCGCCTGCAGGAGCTGCTGGCGCAGCTCGATTCGTCGCAACAGAACGAATCGGTGCTGGTCGACCAAGCCCAGCACGCCCTGCGTGCCCAACACGCGCAGGTGGAACAAACCACCCTGGCCTATACAACGGCGCAGACACGTGCCGCCGAACGCGAGCAGACCATCACGGCCTTGCGCACCGAAATCGACGCACAACGTGCCGAACGTGCCAATAGCGAAGAGGCGCTGACGGCGGCGCGACGTACCCATAACCAGATCGACTCGCGTTATCAGGCACTGCTCCAGATTGTACGCAGCCACGGCGGTGTGGCCCAGGGTGTCAAAGCCGCGATGGAATACGCCGAGCGGACGAATCGCGAATTCGCGCTGGTGTCATCGCTCATTACTGCACCGCAACACCTCGAGCTGGCCATCGAGACGGCCCTCGGCGCGCGCCTGCAACACATCGTCACCGACCGCTGGGACGACGCCGAGGCGGCGATTGCGGCCCTCAAAAAGAATAATCAGGGGCGGGCCACGTTCCTCCCACTCGATACCATCCGCCAAGGCGGTGACACGCGCTCGCCCTCGAATGCCGCAGGTGTGCTGGGAGTCGCGGCGCAACTGGTCGACATCCCCGCCAAATACCGTATCATTTTGGACTATCTGTTGGGTCGGACACTCATCGTCGACAGTTTGGATGTGGCCCGGAGCGAAATCAAACGAATCAGCGGCGGCTGGCAGATTGTCACCACCGGCGGCGAACAGGTCAGTAGCGGCGGTTCGTTGACTGGCGGCGCGCAGGTCCGTGACGGCGGCACCCTGCAGCGCGAGCGCAATCTGCGCGAATTGCCCATCGAGGTCGATAAGGCCAAAGCCGAGGTCGACCGACTCACCGCGGTGGTCGGTCGCGCAGGCACGACCATTCAGCAGCTCGAACAACGCCTGCAGCAGCACGAGCTTGCCCGCCAGGACGACCAGACCGCCGTGCAACAGGCCAGCCAAGCCCGTGAAGGTGCGTTGCGCGCTTACAACAAGGCCGAAGCCGACGTCGCTTTGGTCAGCCAGCAGGCGTCGCAGGCGGGCCAACGCCAGGCCGACTCGAGCGCCCAGATTGCGCAGCTCAGCCAAGAACTGCTCGATTTGTCGGCCCAGCAGCAGGTCCAACGCACTGCGCTCGACGCAGCCTACCGCGACGAACAAGCCCTCATCGAACAGAGCTACGCCGAAGACGATCAGCGCGCCGCCGCCCAACAACAGCTGACCGAAGCCGAAGGGCAGCTGCGGGCCACGATGGCGACCATCCAGGCCGCCGAACAACGGCGCGCGGCGCTGTTGCACACGATGAGTCAGCGGCAGGCACGCACCGACGAGTTGGCCAACGAAGCGACCAAAATCACGCATGAGACCGAGGGCTACGAGCGCGAGCTGGTCGATGTGCAGGCCGAAATCGCTGCCATCCAGACCCGGATTGCCCCGCTCGAGGTCCAACTCAAAGATGCCGAAGCGTTGTTGCCTGAGCAAGAAGCCGCTGAGCAGCAGCTGATGACGGCGCTCCGGGCGGCCGAAGCCGACGCGAGTCGGGCGGCACTGACCCTCGAGCGCGCCAACGACCGTATTTCGGTACTGCACGACCGGGCGACGAGTGAGGGCTATGACCTCGGGGTGCTCAGTCATACTGCCGAACCCATCGAAGGCGACGAAACGACACTCAATCAGCAACTGACCACCTACCGCAACCAGCTGCAGCGGCTCGGGCCGGTCAATCCGCTGGCCCTCGAAGAATACGACGAGGCCAACGAGCGGTATACCTTTATGAATACACAGGTCGCAGATTTGAAGGCTGCGGCGCAGAGCCTCGGCGAGCTCATCAAAGAGCTCGATGCGACGATGCGTGCCAACTTCGAGCAGACCTTCGGCGCCGTCGCCCGCGAGTTTGCACTCACCTTCCAGATTATGTTTGGCGGCGGCAGTGCCAGCCTTGAGCTGACCAAAACAGGCGACGGCGGCGCACTCGACGACATCGGGATCGAGATCAACGCCCGTCCGCCGGGCAAACGGCAGCAGAATCTGTCGCTGTTGTCCGGCGGCGAACGCTCGTTGACGGCGGCGGCGCTGTTGTTTGCCATCCTCAAGGTCAAACCGACGCCGTTCTGTGTGCTCGACGAAGTCGACGCCGCCCTCGACGAGGCCAATGTGGCGCGCTTCAGAGCTGCGTTGGACGATCTGCGCACGACCTCGCAGTTTGTGGTGGTGACACACAATCGTGGCACCATCGAAATCGCTGATTCAATTTATGGTGTGTCGATGGGTGATGACAGCGCGTCTCGCGTGTTGTCGTTGCGCCTCGACGAACTCATCGCCGTTGCCCCGCATCTGAAATGAGCGTACCCGCTCGCACAGGGAGGTCCCGCATGCCACGACTCGCAGACTACAAAGCCGTTGTTTTTGATATGGACGGCACGTTGACGCCCAATATGCATTTGCACGAAGAAGCCTTTACGATTTTCCGTGACAAATACACGATTGCCACGCCCGACGAAGCGACTATCGCTAGTCTGTCGGGCAAACGCAACAGCGAAATCTTCCCGGTGCTGTTTGGCCGCCCACTCAGCGACGAAGAATTATTGGCCTATGCCGACGAAAAAGAGACACTCTATCGTACGCTGATGCACCACGTTCATCCCGTCAAGGGCTTGCATGCGTTCCTCAAGCATATGGATGCACACGGTTTGGGGTCGGCCATTGCCACCTCGGCGCCACATGGCAATGTGGGACCGACGTTGGAGCGTTTGCAGCTCCCCGCGTACTTCGGCGCAATCACGCTCGGGAGCGAGGTCAAGCATGGCAAACCAGCCCCTGACATCTTTATCGAGGCGGCCCGCCGATTGGGTCATGCACCGCAGCACTGCATCGGCATCGAAGACAGCTTTGCCGGTTTGCAATCGGTCCGCGACTCGGGTATGTACACCGTCGCGATTGCGACGACGCACACCGCTTCTGAGTTGGCTGCTGCCAAACCCGATGTGATCGTGCACGACTACGAAGAACTGATGCGTCACTTCGCGTTGTAAAAACAGCGCGCGCAGAGAAAGAACGAAGCATGCTCGCGGACCTGCAGATCCACTCCGACGCGCTCCCGCACCACTCGAGCTGGCGCCCGGGCACACTCATCCCCGCGCTCAAAATCTCTGGAGTCGCGGTGTTTGCCATCACCGATCACAACACCACCGCGGGTGTGGTGGCGATGCGAGCGGCTGCCGACCAGGCGGGATTGGGCTTTGTGACGGGCTGTGAGGTCGACAGCGCGCACAACGGCAAGCTCTGGCACACCCTGATGTACGGGATTGACCCAGCGCACCCCGCTGTGTTGGCTTTGTGCGCCTCGGTCGATGCCCGTAACGCTGCCGACGCGCAACGACTCATCGATCGCTTGCCCGCCGAGGGCTGGCGCTTGCCGGCATTCGCGCAGGATGCGACACGCCATATCAATGTCGCCGAAGTGGCGACTGCCCTGGCGGCGCACAACAATCTGCCCGGTCGTGTCGATGGCGACGACGAAGCAGCAGGGATGCGGTTTTTGCTGGCACGGCAGGGCTCGTATTATCCACCCTCGGTCCCCGAGGTCATTGCCGCTGCCCACACCGCCGGCGGCGTGGCATTGATTGCCCATCCCGGCAGATCCAAAGGGGTCTATGCCATCCCGGCGGATGCTGCAGATATCGCGGCATTTGTGGCGGCGGGTATCGATGGCATCGAAGTCTTTTATCCGGCGCACACCGCTGCCCAAATTGATTTCTACCTCAGCCAGGCACAGCAACACGGGTTGCTCATCAGCGGCGGTTCTGACTCGCACCACCCCGATCAGCCGTTGGCGCGTTGGGATACCCTGCACATGTTGCCGTTGCTGCGACGCGTGGGGTTGCCGGTATGACTATTGCCCCTTCGAGACAATGCGTACACGTTCACCCGCGACGAGCGTGGGCGAAATAATCAAGAGAAACGAGCAATCCCATGGAACACGTCCCTATCAAAGCACTCACCACCTTCGACGTCATCGACCAGATCGACATCCGTGTCGGCACCATTGAGCAGGTCCTCGAGGTCGCCAAATCCGACAAGTTACTCAAGCTGATTGTCAACTTCGGCGCGATGACCCGCACCATCCTGGCTGGCATCAAGCAAGAACGGAGCAGTCCACAGGAGCTGGTGGGCAAACAGGCGTTGTTCATCGTCAATCTGGCCCCCAAAAAGATGGCCGGCGAGGTGTCGGAGGGGATGTTGTTCGACATCGGCTTTTCGGATGGGATTACGCCAGCGTTGGCTGTGCCTGAGGTAGCGGTGCCAAATGGAGCACGTGCAGGGTAGAGGCAGTTAGTAGTTAGTAGTTAGTAGTTAGTAGTTAGCAGTTAGCAGTTAGCAGTTAGCAGTTAGCAGTTAGCAGTTAGCAGTTAGCAGTTAGCAGTTAGCAGTTTTGTAAGTACAGAGTAGGGAAGAACGGGTCGTTTGAATCATGGTGAGGATGGGATTTGCTGCTCTCTACTCCGCTGCGTCGCCGCGAAGTTAACGATGCGAACGGATCACCGAATCGAGTCTAAGAGACAGAGCATGTTTACCTCGCGAGAAAAACTACTCACTACCACCTACTCACTACCACCTACTCACATCCTT
>QWQY01000133.1 GCA_003670675.1 Chloroflexota bacterium | reverse complement strand
ACGGTGGCGGCTTCGCCGATGCCCTTGACGCCGAGCGGGTTGAGCGTGGTGGCCGTTTCGGTTTTGTCCAACGTGAACGTCGGGAAGTTATCGGCCCGCGGCAGTGCATAGTCCATCAACGAACCGCTGAGGATTTGGCCGTTGTCGCTGTAGACGACTTCTTCGTACAAGGCCTGCCCGATGCCCTGCGCCAATCCACCGTGGACCTGCCCAGCCACCAAAGTGGGGCTGATGCGCGGACCGCAGTCGTCGACGCTGTAGTATTGGACCACGCGCGTCTCGCCCGTCTCGGGGGGGACTTCGACCACACACAGATGCGCCCCAAATGGGTAAAGCAATGCGTTGTCTTTGGCGCGGAAGAACTCGGTCGCCTCGAGGCCCGAGGTCGTCTCGCCCGGCAATTTGTCGCTGTAGGCGCGCTTGGCAATCTCGGTCAGGGTCACACCACTGTCGGGTGCCCCTTTGACCTGGTAGCGCCCCTCGTGATAGACCACATCGCTGGGTGATGCCTCAAGCATGTGGGCGGCTACTTTGATTGCCTTCTCGCGGATGACCTCGATGGCCTGTACGAGCGCACCGCCACCCATGGCCAAACTGCGGCTCCCCATGGTGCCGTGGCCCATCGGCGTGGTCGCCGTGTCGCCCGATTTGACGATGATGTTATTGAATTCGGCACCGAGCTGATCCGAAACAATCTGCGCAAACGTCGTGTATAAGCCCTGCCCGTGCGGGGAGGTACCGGTATAGACCGTGACGGTGCCGGTGGGGTCGACCCGCACGGTGGCGCTTTCGAACGGTCCAAAGCCACACATCTCGACATACACCGCAAAGCCAAGGCCGAGCAGTGACGTCGCCTTGCCCGCAGCGAAATCCGCTCGGCGTTGGGCTTGTTGGGCCAGGAGGCTCTGGTAGTTGCTGACTTCGATCAGCTTGGTCAGTGATTTGTCGTATTCGCCGGTGTCGTAGAGCGGACCGGTGGGGGTTTTGTAGGGGAACGCCGTCGGTGGGATGAAATTCGCACGGCGCACAGCCGCAGGATCCATCCCCAGTTCGTCAGCAATCGCGTCCATCATGCGTTCGATGTAATACGCTGCCTCGGGGCGGCCAGCGCCACGGTAGGCTGCCACGGGGGTGGTGTTGGTATAAACCGCCTGCACCGTGCCATCGATGACGGGGATGTGGTACACGCCCACCGACATCATGCCGGTCAGGTTGGCCAATCCGGCAGCGACGGGGTAGGCGCCGATGTCGGCGGTAATGTGGAAGCGCATTGCCTCGACCGTGCCATCCGCCCGCACTGCACAGCTATACTCGGCGACTTGGCCACGGCCGTGGGTGGTGGCGGTCATGTGCTCGATGCGGCCCTCGACCCACGACAGGGGGATGCGCATGTGGCGTGCCAATGCGGCCAGGGCAGCGTCTTCGGAGAAAACACCGATTTTGACGCCAAAACCACCGCCGACGTCAGGAGCGACCACACGGATGAGGTTTTCGTCCATACGCAGAATCTCGGCCAGGCTGGTGCGGTTCATATGGGCAGCCTGTGTGCTCGAGTAGACGCTGATGCCCTCGCCGAGTGGGTCAGGGAACGCCACGACCGCGCGCCCTTCCATCGACACGCCGGCCAAACGCTGATTGGCCATGGTGCGTGTGACGACTTTGTGGGCTTTGGCAAAGGTCGCGTCGGTGTCGCCGACTTTTTTGGTCCAGGTGTGGTGGACGTTGCTCTCCATGTCGACAAAAAGCTTGGGTGCACCGGGTTTGGCAGCCTCACGCATGTCGACGGCCGCCGGCAGGACGTCATAGTCGATCTGGACCGCGCCGACGCCGTCGGCCGCAATAGCGGCAGAGGTGGCAATCACGGCAGCGACAATCTCGCCGACGTGACGGACTGTTCCGAACGAAATAGGGTAGTGGCTGTGTGGCCGCGTCGTCTCGAGCCCCGCCTCGGCCGCACCTTCGCCGCCGGCACCGAGTGGCATGGGGCCACACAATTTGGCGAGTGCTTGGCCGGTAATGACCGCTGTGACACCGGGGATGGCCAGTGCATCGGTTGCATCGATGGTCCCCACGCGGGCATGTGGGTACGGACTGCGTACAAAGGCGACGTACTGCATGCCGGCGAGCTTCATGTCGCCGACGTATGCGCCGCGACCGTTGAGCAGCCGTGGGTCTTCTTTGCGTTTGACTTCAGCGCCGATGAGTTTTGCGTAGGCCATCTGTGCCTGCCTTTCGGGTCAAAACAACAATGTCTTGGTGAGGGAATATGTTTATCTGTGTAGTATAAATCATCCGTTGCTGATGAGTGAGGGGGCATGCGAATGCGGATGGTGGCTGACGAGTGCAACACCGCACCATAATTGACGCAAACGGCCTGCAATGGTAGGATAGCGGCGTTCACACAAACCTACGGAGGGTCTTGTTTCATGAAGCTTCACGAGTATCAGGCGCGCGATATCTGCGCGCAATACGGCATACCAGTCACCGGTGGCGGCGTCGCCACGACCGCAGCCGAGTGTCGCGCCATCGCCGAGAAAATCGGCGCACCCGTCGTCGTCAAAGCCCAGGTCTTTGTCGGTGGTCGTGGGAAAGCCGGCGGCGTCAAACTAGCGAACAATCCGGCCGAAGCCGAACAGCACGGCAAAGCCATCCTCGGAATGGACATCAAAGGTCTGACCGTCGAGAAGGTGCTCGTCGCCGAAGCAATCACCTACGAGCGCGAGATCTACCTCGGCGTCATCATGGACCGCGCCTCCAAGCGCATCGTCGTGATGGCCTCGGCCGAAGGCGGCGTCGAAATCGAAGAGGTCGCCAAGACCAACCCCGATGCCATCAAGAAAATCGAAGCACACCCTACCCTGGGCTTGCTCGACTACCAGGCCCGAAATTTGGCCTTTGCCGTCGGCTTCACCGATGGCAAGCAGGTCCGCCAGTTCGCCGGCATCGCCATGAGCCTGTTCAAGGTCTACATGGAACAAGACGCCTCATTGGCCGAGATTAACCCACTCGTCGTCAAGGCAGATGGCAGCCTGCAAGCCCTCGACTCCAAGATTGTCGTCGACGACAGCGCGTTGTTCCGCCATGCCGAGCTCGAAGCGATGCGCGATGCATCCGACGAGCCATTGGCCGAGCAACAGGCCCGCGAAGCTGGTATTACCTTTATCAAGCTCGATGGCGACATCGGCTGTATGGTCAACGGCGCCGGTCTGGCCATGGCCACCATGGACGTCGTCAATTTGTACGGCGGGTCACCAGCCAACTTCCTCGACGTCGGCGGTGGCGCCGGCAAAGACAAGGTCAAAGCAGCCTTGCAGATTATTTTGTCGGACAAAAACGTCAAAGCCGTGTTGTTCAACATCTTCGGCGGCATCACCCGGGTCGACGAAGTCGCCCGCGGTATCATCGCTGCCCTCGAAGAAGTCAACACCGACGTGCCGATGGTCGCCCGCTTGGTCGGTACCAACGAAGTCGAAGGCCGCAAACTGCTCGAAAACAGCGTCCTCATCCCTGCATCGACCCTCGGTGAAGGTGCCCAAAAGGCCGTCGCTGCAGCCAAAGAATACGCAACCCGCAAAGGCCTTTAGTAGGTATCAGTTATCAGTTAGTAGATATCAGTTAGTAGATGTCAGGTAATTGGCTATAGGTGTATAGCGCAGCGTTTGGAGCAATCCAGCGCTGCGTTTTTGTATGACGTCTGATTCAATCAACTACCCACTACTCTTTGCACACTACTCACTGAAAACTGCTAACTACTAACTGATAACTGTGTTGCAGTGTCCGGAGCAATCCGGCGCTGCGCTTTGATGTCTGACTGAAAACTACTACCTACTACCTACTACCTACTAACTGACGAGTTATCTGAAAAATAAAGCCACAACAACACGCCATTAACCCGCCTCAGCTACGGTGTGTGTATTCATGCTGAGAGGAAGCCATGGCACATACAAAGCGACACATCTCTATTGCACACATGCATAATGTACGGGATCTCGGCGGTCTCGAGCGCCACGACGGCGGACACACCGCCCGGAATGTTTTTTGGCGGGGCGATTCCCCCCATGCAATAAACACTGACGCCATCCGCGATTTTGCTGCTGCTCGGATGACGACCGTTATCGATCTGCGTCAGCCAAGTGAGTGTAGTGTGCATCCGAACCCGTTCCTCCATCACGATGGATTTTCGTATCATCATGTGCAGCTCTTTGCAGGAGATACCCTCCAAAACCTCCCCGAAACGCTCCAAGCGTTTTATGTGGCGGTTATCGCACAGTGCGGCACCCCGCTTGCACACATCATCGAGCACTGTGCCGCTGCCCCCGCGGGCGTGTTTTTTCACTGTCAACTGGGCAAAGATCGAACCGGGATTCTGAGCGCAATCCTACTCCTGCTTGCCGGTGTGTCCGAAGCATCTATTTTGGAAGATTACGCACTCACCGCCGATAGAATCCGTGATCTGACACGCGAACTCACGATCAATCCACCGGCACATATGAACCCACAACGGTATCGCGATTTGTTGGCGACACATCCATCCACCCTCTACGTCGTGCTCGAGCACATCCGCATGCAGCATGGCAGTGTCGTGGCATATCTGCGTGCGGCGGGGTGTTCTGCATCTGCCATAACACGGGTGCAAGCGAAATTGTGTGCGCCGAATGACATCCACGGTGCATAAATCTTTGATTGCTGTATACCAAAAACCCCTCAGCTGCTAATCACGCAGTCACACACCGATGACGTTCGCATAAACGAACCATAACGTCAGTATCGCAGCTTGATGACATGAGCAGACTACAGTGTACTCATCATCAGAGAAAACCTGATGGCGTGTATTTGTAAGGAGTAGTCATGCGGAAGTTGTTTAGTTTGCTGTTGATGGTGATGTTTGTAACGGCCTGTGGCAGTGCTGCCCCTGCCGCAGAGCCAACGAAGGCTCCGGAAGTAGTCGCAGAACCCACTGCTGTGCCAGAGCCAACGGCAGCTCCTGAAGAACCAGCAGAAGTCAAGCCCGTCGTCATTGTCTGGTTGCCAAACGAATCAGGCGGCGACCTCGAAGCAGCACGCGATGCGATTGGTGCGATGGTGACCGAGACCCTCGGACGACCGGTCGAACATAAGTTGACCACCGACTACATCATTGCGGTCGAAGCACTGGCCAACGACAACGGCGACCTGGCGTTCTATGGCGCACAGGCGTACATCGAAGCCAAGAACAAGAACAACGCAATCGTGCCGTTGATGATCACCAGTGGTGCGTCGGGCACCGCGAAGGATGCTCTGTACCACGCATGGTTTGCAGTGAACAAGGGCGAAGAAGCAGCCTATCAAAAAGACGGTGTATACAGCATCGAAAACATCGCCGGCAAGCGCTTCTCGTTCGTCTCGAACAGCTCGACCTCGGGATTCAAGGTTCCTGCGAATAAAATCGTCACGACCTTCTCTGCTCAGGATAAGTGGAAAGAGCTTGTAGCAGACGATTTGCTCGAAGGCGGCCCAGATAGCCTGTTCTCGGATGTGCAATTCGGTGGCTCACACCAGGGATCTGCAGTCAACCTGATTTCGGGCAAGTCCGATGTCGCAGTCTTCTGTGACACCTGTGTCGAAAACTACACGGCTTTGAGCGAAGGCGAACCCAATAAAGTGGGATCGACCTACAAAGTCATCGACAAGGCTGCAGAGCCTTTCGACAAGTTCCCCGGCAAAGAATTCGTCCTT
>QWQY01000132.1 GCA_003670675.1 Chloroflexota bacterium | reverse complement strand
TGAGCCAAGAAAATCTCCCTCGCGCAACACCTAAGTTTTCAGGCGAGATCAAGAAAGTAATAACAGATTCAACACCCGAAAAACTTCTTGCACCAAAGGCCCCAACAGACGCTCCAAATATTTTATTGATCATGCTTGACGATGTTGGGTTTGGCTCTTTTGGTAATTTCGGCGGACCGGTTACGACACCAGGTCTCGACAAAATCGCTTCACAGGGTTTGCGTTACAACCAGTTTCATACAACCGCACTTTGCTCTCCGACGCGAGCTGCTCTGTTGACTGGCCGCAATCACCACACAGTCCACATGGGTGGTATCACTGAAATTGCGAATTCATTTCCTGGTTACGACAGCGCAATTCCTCCTGAGTCGGCAACTGTTGCCCAAGTTCTTCGAATGTCTGGTTACAGCACAGCTTGTTTTGGAAAATGGCACTTGACACCATCTTGGGAGCAAAGCCCAGCCGGACCGTTTGATAGGTGGCCGACAGGTCTAGGTTTTGATCGCTTTTACGGCATCATGGGCGCAGAATCTTCGCAGTACGAGCCGCCTGTTTACGATCAAACAACACCAATTTCACCGCATGTCGGTAACCCCGATTATCACCTAACTGAAGATCTCGCTGATCAAACAATCACTTGGATGCAACGCCAGAAAGCCTCATCACCAAACAAACCATTCTTTTGTTATTTTTCAACACCAGCGGTTCATGCGCCTCATCATGTGCCTCAAGAATGGATCGAGAAATACAAAGGCAAGTTTGATGGCGGATGGGACGAACTTCGCGAAGAGATTTACCAGCGACAATTAAAACTTGGAGTCATCCCGCACGATACTGCTTTGACAAAACGACCAGATCAGATACCTGCATGGAGTGATTACCCGGAGCGATTTAGACCAGTTGCGCGACGACTGATGGAAGTTTTCGCAGGGTTTCTCGCCCACACAGATGCACAAATCAAACGAGTGATTGACGCACTTGATGATCTTGAAATCGCCGACAACACGCTTGTTATCTATATCACCGGTGACAACGGCGCATCTGCTGAAGGCACGATTCACGGTGCATGGAGTGCACCATCATTTCAAAACGGCGTCCCTGAAGACCCAGAGTGGTTGCTCGAACATATCGATGACTTCGGCACGGCAAAATGCGAAAATCATTTCAATGTCGGTTGGGCGTGGGCACTCGACTCACCGTTTCAGTGGATGAAACAAGTTGCTTCACACTTCGGCGGTACCCGCAACGCAATTGCAATTTCTTGGCCAAAGAAAATTCGTGATGTCGGCACATTGCGAACTCAGTTTCATCATGTGATTGATATCGCGCCAACAATTTATGAGGTTGCAGGCATCACACCACCGACTCATGTCAATGGCATCGAACAGATGCCAATTCACGGCACATCGATGCAGTATTCATTCGATAGTGCTACCAAGCCGAGCACTCACACATCGCAATATTTCGAGATCTTGGGCAATCGAGCGTTGTATCACGATGGATGGATCGCCTCGTGCTTTCATGGTCGACTGCCGTGGATTCGCCTGCAGGGTTTTGAGTTTGACGGCCCGCAAGAACGCTGGGAGTTGTACAACGTCGCAGAAGATTTCTCGCAAGCAGTCAATCTCGCAGAATCACACCCTGAGAAACTCGCTGAACTTCAAGAACTATTCGATCAGCATGCAAAGCAGTACGGCATTTATCCGTTGCGCGACCCAGGCTCACCGCGTCACGGAGATTTTGCTGTTCCACATTCGCTAGATGGCTTTACAAAAATAAAGTACACAGCAGCACACACCCGAATGCCAGAAAGTTCGGTTTTGAACCTAAAGAACTGCTCGTATCGCATCAGCGCCGAAATTGAAGTCACTCACAAGTCGAACCAAGGCGTCATCGTCTGTCAAGGCGGAAACATGGCGGGTTGGTCGCTATATCTTGACGACAAAGCACGACCTGTTTTTCATTACAACTGGTTCGGTCATGAACACTCTTCATTCGCTGGTGCAGATTCACTGAATGTCGGCAAACACCTAATAGAAGTTTTTTTTGCCTACGACGGTGGCTTTGGAGCAGGTGGCATGGTTTCGATGGTTGTCGACAAATCCGAAGTTGCAACAGGTCGCATCGAAAAAACTGTGCCACTCGTTTTTTCAATGAGTGGTGAGACATTTGATGTTGGCGTTGATACAGGTTCACCTGTCGGTCCGTATCCGCACAACTACGAGTGCACTGCTCAAGTAATCGGTGTCACACTCGAGAAATTAGATCAACCCCCACGCGAGATTCTTGAAAAAATGCGCGAAGGTGAGTTTCGCGCCAGTCTCAGCACACAATAATAATCAAGTCGAAATAAATTCGAGGCGTTTGCGCACTGCATCGCGCACTTGTGCATCGAAACTTCGCACGTGCGCCGCCGAAAGTTTGTAGACCAGTTCGTTGTCACCCGATTCGAGCGCCGCAAGTATCTCGTCATGCTCTTCAAGGGCATGACCCATATCGGCTACATCAGACAAATAGATGTGCCATAGACGATCGCTTTGTGCGTAAAGCACATCAAGGGTGTCGGTGAGAAAACGATTGCCGGCCGCATCCCAAACAATTTCATGGCACTGCGCGTCGTATTGAATTTGATCTTGCGCGGTTTTCGCCCTTTTCTTCGCTTCATCGAGAACTTTGCGCATCTGCTTCCAGTGATCGGCAGTGCCACGATCGCACGCCAAGCGAGCAACGTACGGTTCGAGAATCGCACGTGTCTCATAGAGTGTCGACAACTCAGCAATTTCAATATTTGAAACGATCATTCCACGCCGCGGAATCACAATCAAAAACTGATCTCGAGCCAAGCGTTGCAACGCCTCGCGAATAGGTGTGCGACCAATCTCTAACTGGTCTTGCAATTCGTCTTCACGCACAACCGCGCCAGGGGTTAATTCAAGGCGCACGATCATGCCCCGTATCAGTCGGTACGCCTGCTCGCTCAAAGACTCTTTGGCCATTTGAAATTATTCTATCCGAGTGATATCGTGTTGATATATCACCAACAGAGAACTAATGGGGACAAAATGAGTGAATTTCCGAAATCAGCAAAATGCGTAGTCATTGGCGCCGGCATCGTCGGCAACTGTTTAGTTGGTCATCTTGCGAAACTCGGGTGGACAAACATGGTGCAGATCGACAAAGGTCCGTTGCCAAACCCTGGTGGCTCGACTGGTCACGCATCAAACTTTATTTTTCCGACTGATCACAACAAAGAAATGGCGCTGCTAACTCTCGCCTCGCAAAAGCAGTACATCGAAATGGGAATGAACAACACGTGCGGTGGTATTGAGGTGGCACGCAACCCAGAGCGTCTCGAAGAATTCAATCGTCGCATGACATCTGCGAAATCTTGGGGTATCGACGCCAAGTTGCTTTCACCTGCCGAAGTTAAAGAACTCGTACCGTTTATCAACGAAAAGATTGTTCTCGGCGGTTTCTACACACCAAGTGTTTCATGCGTTGACTCTTTGCAAACTGGCACATTGATGCGTGAAGGTGCTGTGAAGTCGGGCAACCTAAGTGTTTTTGCTAACACCGAAGTGCTCGACCTCGAGGTCGAGAACGGAGCGATCAAGGCAGTCGTTACCAACAAGGGTCGGATTGAAGCAGAGTACGTCGTCGTGGCTTGCGGTGTATGGAGCCCTCGCATCGCCAAAATGGCAGGCGCAAATATTCCGTTGACTCCAGCAGTTCACCAAATGGCAGACGTTGGACCAATTGATATTTTGCAAAAAACAAATGCCGAAGTTGCCTACCCGATCGTGCGTGACATGGATACATTCTGTTACGAGCGACAGACGGCTGGCTCGATGGAAGTTGGCAGTTACGCGCACCGCGCAATTTTCATGCACCCAGATGACATTCCGTCAAATGAAGCGTCGGCTCTCTCGCCAACTGAGTTGCCGCTCACTCAGGATGACTTTGACCCGCAAATGGAGCAAGCAATCGAACTCATGGAGATGCTCGGCGACGCCGAAATAAAATATGCAATCAACGGTCTACTTTCGCTTACCCCTGATGCGATGCCAGTGCTTGGTGAAACAGTCGAAGTTAAGAATCTTTGGTCGGCTGCAGCCGTTTGGATTAAAGAAGGCCCGGGCATCGCGCAACTTGTTGCCGAGTGGATGACCTACGGTTACCCACATCTGTGCGACCCACACTCGTCAGATATTTCGCGCTTCTATGCGCACGAAAAAACTGAACATCATATTTATGCGCGATGTGATGAACACTTCAACAAAACATACGGCATCGTCCACCCACGTGAACAATGGGGCACTCAGCGCAACATGCGCCGCAGTCCTTTTTATGCACGTGAAGAAGCAGCCGGTGCAACGTTTTTTGATGCCCGCGGATGGGAGCGTCCACAGTGGTTCGCCTCAAACGAAAAATTGGTCAGCAAGTTCAAAGCGGCTTGTGAGTCGCGACCACACGAGTGGGATGCTCGATGGTGGTCGCCGATTACAAACGCCGAGCACTTGCAAATGCGCGAGTCGGTCGGCATGGTCGACCTCACTGCTTTCAATGAATTCGACTTCACTGGCCCTGGCGTAGTCGCTTTCTTGCAGTACATGTGCGTCAACAATGTTGATGTACCTGTTGGTCGTTCGGTTTATACGCCGTTGCTCACACCAGGCGGTGGCTTCAGGGGCGACCTTACGATCATGCGACTCAGTGCCGATCACTTCAGAGTCATCACCGGAGCATTCGACGGTGGTCGCGACAACTATTGGTTTAAGCGCCACATGCCACAAGACGGTTCGGTCACATTTACCGACATGTCAAGTTCACTGTGCACGATTGGAGTGTGGGGTCCGAACGCAGAAAAGACGATGGCTAAGGCAACGCAGAATATCAACGCCGAAGGCAAACTCGTGCCGTTTGATGTTTCGCAAAAGAACTTTCCTTACGGGTCGGTTCGCGAAGTGCTGATTGACGGCGTACCCGCAACGATGTTCAGAATTTCTTATGTCGGAGAAAATGGCTGGGAGGTCTACACGAAAATGGAGCACGGTCTTCGCATGTGGGATTCGATCGCCAAGGCTGGCGAAGAGTTCGGGATTATCCCAGTTGGCATGGGTGTCTATGCCGTGACTGGTCGCATCGAAAAGGGTTACCGATTGATGGGTGCCGAACTTGAGAGCGAGTACAACCCAGTTGAGGCTGGTTTAAATCGTGCAAAAATAAAATCAGCTGATTTCATTGGCAAAGCCGAATACATGAAAGCACGGGAAGAAAAACCGTGCGCAATCATGTGCACACTCGAAATGATCGACAACACCAGCAAGGCAGGCATCAAGCGTTATCCGACGGGCGGCAACGAGCCGATCTTGACTAAGTCTGGTGAGCGAATTGTCGACACCAAGGGTCGCGTCTCGCGCGTAACAACAGCAGGCGCAGCGCCATCACTTGGCAAATATTTGCTGCTCGCCTACCTCACGCCAGAACATGCGGTTGAAGGTAACGAACTTCGAGTCATGTACATGAACGAACTCTTCCCGGTTCGCGTTGCACGAGTTGGTAGTCAGCCGTTGTTTGACCCAACCGATGCACGAATGAAGAGCTAAACGGTTACATCAGCAAAAATGAATATTCTCGTCTGCGTTAAGCGAGTGCCCGCACCTGGTGCACGCATCAACATCACAAGCGATGGTCAACAGGTTGATACCGCATTTTTA
>QWQY01000131.1 GCA_003670675.1 Chloroflexota bacterium | reverse complement strand
CAGGGTGGCCACGAGGAGCTGCTCTTTTTCGAGGTCGGCCAACACCGCCTTGCGGGCTGCAAAACGTTCGGTGCCGTTGTAGGGGCCGGCCTCGCTGTTGAGCGTGGCATCGCGATTGAGGATATTGATCATCGGCAGGTTCTGACGCTGCGCGACGGCATAGTCGTTGTGGTCGTGGGCAGGCGTGATTTTGACTGCGCCGGTGCCGAAGGTGGGGTCGGCGTGCTCGTCGGCCACGATGGGGATGCGCCGATTGACCACGGGCAACACCAAAAACTGGCCGATCAAGTGGGCATAGCGCTCGTCGGTCGGGTTGACTGCCACGGCGACGTCGCCCATCAATGTCTCGGGGCGAGTGGTAGCGACGGTGATGTATTGGGTTGCGCCGGCAGCCCAGCTCCCCGAAGCCCATGCGCCTGGGGTCCAGTCGCCGGCAATGGGGTAGCGGATGTGCCACATATGCACATCACGGTCTTCGTATTCGACCTCGAGGTCCGACACCGCAGTCTGCAGATTGGGTGACCAGTTCACCAGGCGCGTCCCGCGGTAGATGAGGCCATCGTCGTAGAGCTTCTTGAAGGCAGTGCGCACGGCCCGCGACAAATCGGGGTCGAGGGTGAAGTGCTCGCGCGACCAGTCACACGACGCGCCGATGCGGCGGAGCTGCTGCGTGATTTTGCCGCCGAATTCTTCCTTCCACTCCCAGGTACGCTTTTCGAATGCGACGCGGCCGACGGCTGCCCGTGAGGTACCCTCGCGGACCAGTGCGCGCTCGACCTGGAGCTGCGTGGCGATGCCGGCGTGATCGGTGCCTGGGATCCACAGCGCAGGGTGGCCGCACATGCGTTGCCAACGCGTCATCACGTCTTCGAGCGTGACAAACATCGCATGGCCCATGTGGAGCTCGCCCGTGACGTTAGGTGGGGGCATTGCAACCACGAATGGGGTTTTATCAGTGTTCTGCGACGGTTGGAACAAGCCTTTGCCGTCCCACCACTGGTACAGTCGTTCTTCGACGAGCGTGGGCTCGTAGGCCTTGGCCATTTCTTTCGGGCGTTGAAATGATTCGGTCATAATTCACCTATAGAGCATCATTGAGATGCATTATAAAAGAAATTTCTCACGAGTGGAGAAACAGCTTACACAAAAAACAATCAACGACCGTTGATACGCTCAAAGAACCTTCGAAAGTGTCGTTACGAGGATGCCCATTTCGGCGAAACGGTCGAGGATGCGTGGCAACGCATCGGCAGTGGTCTGGTTGCCGCAATGCGCGAGCAGGATGGCGCCGTTCCGCTTACTTTCGGAGAGCGTATTGGTCAGGCGATCGATGATAAAGTCTGCTGTTTTGACTTCGCCGAAGGCATCGAGGCTATCGAGCGTCCAAAAAATCGGCAAATACCCACGTGCGATGACCGCCCGCAACACACGCTCGTCGTACGAACCATACGGTGGTCGCAAGTATGGCGCAGGACGTACCCCAGCAGCGGCATAGAGTGCATCCGACATGCCATCGAGCTCGACCCCGATTTGTTCATCGCTGATGAGGCGAAAGTCCGGGTGCGACACGCTGTGGTTGCCCACCTCGTGGCCGTCGGCGACGATGCGCCGGGTCAGCTCGGGGTTTTTGACGATCCAATCACCCGACAAAAAGAACGTGATGTGTATGTCACGGGCTGCCAGTGCATCGAGGATTGCGGTAGTTGGTGCAGCACTCGCGCCGGCATCGAGGGTCAATGCCACGGCAGCGCTCATGGTGCCTCGTTGCACAATGATGGACTGCGAGGTGATGGTGGCGCTGGCGCGGTCGGTTTGCGGGATGATTAATGGTTGTTGCGCATGCACGTCGCCGTCGAAGCGGTTGTAGGAGCGGATCAGTGCGGCGTCGCTCCCCGCGCGGGCGGCGATGTCGGCCAGCGATTCACCGTCTTTGACGCGGTAGGCGATGTAGCCTTGTACGTCAGCGCTGACGGCGGTCGGTATCGGGGTAGGGGAAAAAACGGTGCTGGGTGTCGGCGTGGATGCGCGTGGGGATGCAGCGGCTGTCGGTGAAAAAGCCGCCGTCGCGCTCGGGCGCACAGGGCTTGCTGCTGCGGTCTGCGTCGTCACAACCGGTGACTGCGGGGTGGCTGGTTGCTCCATGGTCGCGGTCTGCGGAGTGCCATCAAGTACTTGGATGACACGTTGTGCTGCTGCATACAGCACCAAGAGCATACACACGACCAGGAGCAAAAAGAGCCACGGATATTTCATTACGGTGTGATCCGGAGGGACGAGGCAATCAAGTCGCGCAGGTTTTGTTCGTGGCCACTCGCGCTGAGTACCGCGGTCGGGATTACCAGGTAGCCCCACGGTGCATGGACGAGCAGGATGAAGCGTTTGTTTTCGATGAGTTTGGTGAACTTCTCCCAGCGATAGGTGGTACTGCGATCTGCCACAGTGACCACAATACCATTGGTATCAAACGCAATCGTGGTGGGGAGTGGTGGTTGACTCAGCCGCGTCACGCTCATCAGAATCAATGGCACCGGGTCAACAAAGAGCAGCAGTGCAATCAGATAGAGCAGCAGTTGACTCGACGTAAAGCCGATGCGATAGGCCTGGTACAGGGTAAAGCTGAAAATGCCCAGTGCGACGATTTGGTAGACGCGGTGTTTGAGCGTGCTCCCTTGATACAGGGTTGCGGCCGCGAGGCCGTCGCTCATCGAGTAGCGGCAGGTGATGGAGGGTGGTGTGCTCATGGGATGTTGAGTTCCTGTCCTACGAGGAGTGCATCGGGATTCTGCAGGTACGGATTGACGGCCATGATTTGTTTGACCGAGACCTTGAACTTGTCTGCGATTGATCCAAGTGAATCGCCCGCCTCGACCGCATAGACGCGCAAACCGACGGGTTCGGTGGGTGCTGGGATGAGCGTCGGTTCGACACCCGAACTGACCGTGGTTGGTTCGGGCGTGGACTCGGCCTCGGGTTCGGCCGTCGGTTCGGGTGTGGTCGCGCCGGCGTCTATGGTATCGGTCAACACGGTCGTATCGGTGAGAGTGGTGGTGTCGGTGATGCCGACGCCCTCTTCGAGCGATACGGTCGGGGTGAGGACTGCTGTTTCGGCAGTTGGTTCGATAATCGGTTCGGGCGTAATGGTCACTTCGGGGATATCGGTGGGTACCTCGTCAATCATCGATTCGTCGTTGAGTGGCTCGGCCGATGTGTCGACGGGGCGGTTGACCGACGAAGCAACAGGCAAGAGCAGGGTCAGATTGGCGATGCGGAAGCTGCCGATATTGATGCTCGACAAGCTCAGGACCGCACTGACCACCAGCACGGCGACAATGGCACCGAACACCGCGGCCACGTTGGGCGGCAACACGGTGCGGAACATGCGCAGCACCAACGCCCCCAAAAACGGGAGAACGAGGGCAATCGCCAGCAGGATGGTGATGACGGTTTGTGACATGTGCGTGCTCCAGCCCCAATCTCAATGTTCGTTCAAGTGTACAACAGTTACCCCTTCGCCACCGCTTGCGCCGCCGCCGGTCATCGATTTGACCTGACGGTGTTGGTTGAGCTGGTCGCGGAGGGCTTGGCGCAGGGCACCCAGGCCTTTGCCGTGGATGATGCGCACATAGGGCAATCCGGCCCGGTAGGCGTCGTCGATATAGCGGTCGACGCGTTCACAGGCATCCATCGCGCGCAAGCCACGCACGTCGATTTCGAGTGCGACCGAGGGCGTCGCAGGGATGGACGTCGGCCGCGGGGTATTGGCAGGCTCGGCTTTGGCTTTGCCGGGGCGGAGTTCACGCAGGGGCACGGTCAGGCGAAAACCGCCGACCTGCACCTCGGCGCTGTCGTCGCCTTCGTCGATCGAAACGACGTCGCCGGTCAAGTTAATCGACGCCACAAAGACCGAATCGCCCACCTGGAGGGGACGCTTTTCTTCGACGATAGGCGCCGGTGTGGTCGGAGCCTGTGGTCGGCGCTGTTTTTCGATGCGCGCGGTAGCGCTCTTTTGTAGGTCAGCGGTGCGCTGTTGGGCGTCTTCCATCCATTTTTTGGTGATGCTGACGTTCTGCACGTCGTCACGCAAACGGCGCAACTCGGCGCGGACCGCTTTGACTTCGTCGTCGATAGCGGCTGCCGCTGCCTGGCGCTCTTGTTCGAGCTGCGCCTCGAAATCGCGGCGTTGCTGTGCAAAGTCACGTTGGAGCTCGATGGCGGCTGCTTCGACGGCAGCAGCATCGGCTAGCATGGTGGCTGCTTCGCGCCGTTCCTTTTGGATGGCGGCAAGCAGGGTGTCGACGTGGAGTTCTTGGTTGGGCAGGGTGGCACGCGCTTTTTCGATGATGTCGCGGGACAAGCCCAGCCGCGTGGCGATGGCCAGGGCATTCGACCGCCCGGGAACGCCGATCATCAGGCGATAGGTAGGCGACAGCGTCTCGGCATTGAACTCGACCGAGGCGTTCTGAACGCCCGGGGTGGTATATGCGTAGGCCTTGAGTTCGGCGTAGTGGGTCGTTGCAATGGCAAAGACGCCATAGTGCAGGATGTGGTCGATGATGGCGCGCGCAAGGGCCGAACCCTCGACGGGGTCGGTACCAGCGCCGAGTTCGTCGAAGAGGATCAGCACGGGCAGGTCGTCGACAAACACCGGCTCGCGCGGTTGCCAATCGGTGGGCTGGAGCATCTGGACCGTCGACGGGGCCGGTTCGATGTGGCTGTCGAGTGATTCGAGGATGCCGATGATGTTCTTCATATGTGACGAAAAGGTCGACAGGCTCTGCTCGATGCTCTGTTCGTCGCCGATGTCGGCAAAAATGCGCCCAAACACCGGTAGCGTAGACCCATCACCGGCGGGGATGAACAAGCCCGATTGGGCCATTAATGCCAGCAGTCCGGTGGTCTTGAGCGACACAGTTTTGCCACCGGTATTGGGACCGGTGATGAGCGTGATGCGCGTCTCGTGGGGCATGGCGATATCGGTGGGGACGACTTTGGTCGGGTCGATGAGGGGATGGCGGGCCTTGATGAGCACGATGGCAGGATCTTGGCCGTTCTGGACGTCGACCATGATTGGTTCAACAGCGTTCAGATGCCCGGCAAAGCGTGCTTTGGCAATCGAAAAGTCGAGTTCGGCCAACGCCGTGATGCCGGTGCGGATGTAGCTCGCCTGTGCGCCGACCATGTCGGACAGCTCGGCCAGAATCCGGGCGACTTCGTCGGCCTCGTCCAGTTGGAGTTCGCGGAGTTTGTTGTTGAGCTCCACCACGACGAGTGGTTCGATGTACAGGGTGATACCTTTGCCCGATTGGTCATGCACGAGGCCCTTGACCATCCGTTTGTGGCTGGCTTTGACCGGTACGACGTAGCGGCCGTTGCGCACGGTGACGATAGACTCTTGCAGGGCATCGCTGTACTGCCCAGACGAGACGATGTGTTGCAGGCGCTCTTGGACACGTGCCATGGTGATGCGGATTTCGCTCCGGAGCGAACCCAGCTTGGGGCTGGCCGAGTCGAGCACTTCGCCGTCGTTGTTGATCGAGCGGTCGATTCGGTCTTCGATGTTGGGGAGGACCGGTAGCCGTTGGATGGCGTCGTAGAGCTGCGGGATGCGCAGTGCGTCGACCGACGCAAAGCTCTGTTTGAAGCGCCGGGCGGCACCTAGCGTCCGTGCGACTTCGAGCAGAGAACCGGCGTCGAGCACGCCACCACGTTCGGCCAGGCGCACGCTGTCGCGGATGTCGCGGGCGGCGCCGATGCTCAGAT
>QWQY01000130.1 GCA_003670675.1 Chloroflexota bacterium | reverse complement strand
GCAGTTCGCCATACAACCCGAGATTTATCTCCAGGCTGGACTCACGGCGATTGTCGCTGCCGTACTGGCAGGGATTTATCCGGCATGGCGCATCGCACGGGTCTCCCCAGCAGTTGCATTGCGAGAGGAATAAGCATGCATACATATTGTTACGCCACTCTTCGGCAACGGGTGTTGGTCTTGTGGTGTTGTGTATGGGCAATTGGTTTGTCCGCGTGTGCCATAGCCCCTGCATCGACGACGGCCCTTCCTGCACCAGCACAGATATCGGTCGCCGAGGGGATGGCGCGTACCGATACCACGGGCTTTCTGCGTGCCGAAGAAATACGTGAATTTGCATTCCCTGCCGACCACGGACCGCATCCGGAGTACGCGGTCGAATGGTGGTATTACACCGGTAATCTGACCGATGCACAGGGGAACGACTACGGCTATCAATTCACCCTTTTCCGTACTGGACTGCCACGCACTGATGCGTCGCAAGGCGGCTCGCAATGGCGTTCTGATGCGGTATACATGGCGCACCTTGCGCTGAGTGATGGTGCACGGCAACGGTTCGTTGCACGCGAACGCTTCAACCGAGGAGCGTTAGGGCTCGCTGGCGCACAAGGAACACCGTTCCGGGTATGGCTCGATGACTGGTCTGTGACCAGCCCAGACGCCGGCACCACGCAGATGCGTATCCAGGCACAGGACGGCGATATTGCCCTCGATGTCACCCTCGATGCGACGGGTCCCATCGTCTTGCAAGGGGATCGTGGGCTGTCACAAAAGTCCGCCGCGCAAGGGAACGCATCCTATTATTACTCGCTACCGCGGATGCCTACCACGGGGACGATGCGTATCGGCGATACCGAAGTCGTCGTCAGTGGCACAAGCTGGATGGACCGCGAATGGAGCACCAGTGCACTGGGCACGGACCAGGTGGGCTGGGATTGGTTTGCCTTGCATCTCGACGACGGCAGCGATATTATGCTCTATCAGTTGCGCAACCGCGATGGGTCGACCGACCCGTTCAGCGGTGGGTCGGTACGCAATCGTGACGGCACGGTTACGCGCTTGGCGGTATCGGATATCCGCTGGACCCCCCTAGGCGTATGGACGAGCCCACATACCCGAGCAGCATACCCCGCCGCGTGGGATATCGAGCTCATCCCGCTTGGACTCTCGCTGACGGTAACGCCACTCATCGCGGATCAAGAACTGCAAGTGACCGTTCGGTACTGGGAAGGTGCAGTACGCGTCGATGCACGTCGCGCCGGGAGCTCCCTCAGCGGCACTGGCTATCTCGAAATGACAGGATACGCAGATATGCCGCGTTGAGCGGCTACACTACATGAGATTATTTGTGCGTCGCATACATGTTTCGCCGTTCCAACGGTCACTGATATTGGCTTGCTTCGTGTTGGCGTGTGCATGGCTCATTGGAGTCTTTGCCCAACGGCCACTCACCACGTATGTCATGGCAGACCGGAGCAGTGCACCTTTTATCACGGGATTTTACGCACCCGAAGAGGCGTCCGACGGTACTGCCTACCGGTGGACATCGGGGCTTGCCGTCGTTCGTGCGGTCGGGGTCGTTCCCGATCCCGAGGCAATCTGGTATGTGACCGTCGCAGCCTCTACACACCTCACACAGATGCAGTTCGACACGTTGGCCGTCGCACATCAGGATGAACGCCGCTATGCATTCCTGTCGCGTCCCACGCGCTGGAACGGGGTGCAGTCGATGCGTATCGGGACGACGACATTCACCGATCCGGCCGAAGCGCGCGAGCTCGGGGTGCGCGTCATCAGCGCGAGTCTGTCGCACGTATGGCAGCCCTTCCCGGCGGTTCTGTGGGTGTCCTCCGTCGCGCTCCTTTCTCTCATGGCTGCGCTGACTGCCTGGCTCCTTGGCTGGGGATGGAGGGGCGTCCTGATAGCATGCGTCCTGATGTTGCTCATGGCAACCGTGATACAGTGGACCAACCCACGTGCTGCCGGGTTGTGGGTACGCAACCTTGCAGGGGTGTCGATCATCGTCCCGCTCGCCGTATGGCTGTTGCGGCGTTGGTTCCCCGTAGTCCTGCTGACGGGATGGGCGAGCGTGCTCCTCCTACGGTTGTGGGGTATTCGGGCACTGTCATTCGAGGGGCATGATTATGCAATCCATTTACGGAGGTTGAGCGACTTCCGCACGGGGATTTGGACCATGAGCGCACATCCGTACGAATTCGGACGCCGCCAATCGGTCATCTTGCCGCTGTTCTACCGTGTTTCGGATGCGCTCGCTGAGGTGCTCGGGACGCACCTTGCTATGCACCTCATGATCATCTGCGCCGAGACGTCGATCGCGCTCCTCGTCTGGCTTTTGCTCAAGCGGGTATCGTTCCCGCCCCGGGCCGCGCTCCTTGGTGCGTTCCTCGTCTTGCTGATGCCGTTGTCGTCGAGTGTGTTGTACTGGGCGTTTATGCAGCAAATCAGCGCTCACGTGCTGACCTTTGCGATTGCCTACTTGACCACCCGGGGTACCACAAAATCTGTTTGGTTGGCAGCAGTGCTCCTCGCGGTGGTGGCGATGACCCACATCGGCGAGACGTTCATTGCGGCCGTCTGGTATGGCGCGTTGCGTCTGGCCGAATCCGACCGATTCCGCCCGCAGTGGTGGTGGCGCTCACTCCCGGTGGTTGTGGCGGGGGTTGCCGTACTGCCCTTGTATCTGACATTTCTCGGGAATGTCGGCGCAAGTGGTAGCGCACTCATCCAACCCATCAGCTCAGCGATCCTGGCACAGCTGGGGGTCGCATTTACGGTCGGCCTGGCACCAGTGCCCATCGGCGCCGCGTTGTTAGCGCTGGCGGTACTGGTGTGGCAACGGCCTCGTGTGGCCATCCCATGGCTCGCAGTGGTCGCGGTGTTTGCCACCGTCGAGGCACTGACGCGTGCCCAAGTCCGCTATTTGTATACGGTAGCGCCGTTGGTTGCCGTCGCCGTGGGCTGGTGCGTCAGTCGTGTGTGGCGCTATGGTTGGGCGGGGCGGCTGCTGGTGTTGCTTGTCGTCACATATGTTGCATGGGTCAGCAGTGCGCTCTGGATCGACGCGGTCATGGGCTGGCAGAAACCACGCATTGATGGGCTTACCCACTAGCTCCGGGGCGCACGCTCTGCGGCTTTGCGTAATGCCGCGGCAAACGGCGAATCGTCTTGCGCGCCTTCGTCGGCATCGTGCGATGTATAGCCGGGGGTGATAGGTGGTTCCTCGTCGTCGTCACGCGGATCGTCGAGTTCGTCGCTCCAGTCGAGATGGAGCGCATCTGCACCAGCGCCGGCAAGGTGCACGATATCTGCGATGGCCATCGTGACGACCGCCGTCGCTTCATCGAGACGTGGGTGGTACTGATCGTGCGCATAGAACGGCACCTCGGGGTGATCGCGCTGATAGTCTGCCAACGTGCCGGGAGAGTTAATGGGGGCGTCTGCCGTTGCCATCAAGGCAGCGACCTCGGCTGCCGTGATGATGCCTGTATCGACCAGGATGAGGGTACATGCGACATGCGGGATTATCCGTTTGAGGATGGTGCGTGTCTCGTTCAGTTGCCGTAACCCGCGCGTGATGCTCCGCAATTGGCCGCTGGCTTTGACTTCGTAGACATGGATGTGGGTCGCGTCGGGGTACTGTACGGCATCGAGCTCCCGATATTTGCGGATGAGCTGTGTCCCTGTGCGCTCGTCATATTCGACGTACCGATTGTCCGACAACGGGTGGAACTGCGTCAACCAACCGCGTACCACGTCTTCGGCTTCGGATCCAAACAGCGATCGATGCGTGGCCTGCCGGATGGCTTTGTGATTGGCTTTGGTCGCCATCAGCGCCGAAATATAGGCACGATATTGGGGGTCATCGATGTCATGCAGACGGACTCGGTGATAACGCATCGGTATTCCTTCTCCATGCATCAAAGTGTGGGGAGTGTACGTTACACGAACGTCAGTATCCTATCATACCGGTGTAATGGTCAGACTGTTACAATACAATGACAAGAAAATAATTAAGGAGTTCTGGTTTATGTACCGCGCTTCACCCAAAATTGCCACCGGATTGAGCGTCATGGCGTTGTTTTTGACGAGTTGTGTTTCGTCAGCACTGGGTATCGCCACACCCGTTCCAACTGCCGTGGTCGAGCCCGCCACTGCGACACCCATGGTCGTGCCAACGGCTATCGTAGAACCGACCGTAATCCCGACTGTTACCCCGATTACCATGCCCGAGGACCTGACCGTGGTCCCATTGGTGCGTGGCCAGGTGACCGGCCGTCCGTTTGCCATGATGATCGACAATCACCCCGATGCATACCCGCAGTCGGGCTTAAATCGCGCATCCATCGTCTTCGAAGCACTGGCCGAATACGGCATCACGCGCTATTTGGCCATCTTTCCTCCTGAATTGGCAATGGACAATCGCCAACTCGGGCCGGTACGGAGCGCCCGTCACTACTTCGTGCAGTGGGCCATGGGTATGGGTGCCATTTATGGCCATGCAGGGGGATCCCCCGCAGGCCTCGAACTCGCCGAAAGCACGACCGAAATCATCAACGTCGACGCCCTGCGCGACGATACCTCGGTGTACTTCTACCGGGTCGAGACCGCCGAGCGCTTTGCGCCCCACAACCTCTACACCAACGGCGCTATCATGCGGCAATACGTCGAAACCGAAAAACTCACCCCGACCCGCACGGATGTCGGCTATCAGTACGCACTTCCTCTGCCCCCCGAGCAGCGCGGTCCCAACGCGTCGATCGATTATTTCTTCCTCTATGACGATCAGCCCGTCGGCTGGACCTACGATGCAGCCACCAACCTGTACGGACGGACCCGCTACGGCAAGCCTGCGGTCGATGACGTGACTCAGATGCAATTGACGACCCAAAATGTCGTCATCATCCAGGTCAAAGAAGCACCAATCGAAGGTGACCCCAAAGCACGGATCGACCAACAGGTCATCGGGTCTGGCAACGGGGTGTTCTTCCATGACGGGTTGCGTGTCGATATTAGCTGGGAAAAGAAAACCGCCGAAGCACCATTGCTCTTCTATACCGCCGATGGCGCCGAGGTACAATTCACTGCCGGCCAGATTTGGATTTCGGCGGTCCCTGACCTGGCCAACATCAGCCAATCGTAGCCCGACCGCACGACACACCCCCCGCTGGGAAACCAGCTGGGGGGTGATTTTTGTGTCGTCCGCCGTCCGGCTAGAACAGTTCGCGGCGCCCTTCGAGTGCCGATGTGAGGGTATGCGTATCGGCCCACTCCAAATCGCCGCCGGTGGGCAACCCGCGTGCAAGCCGTGTTACTCGTGTGCCCAAGGGGCTCAGTTCACGTTGCAAATAGGCTGCGGTCGCTTCCCCTTCGAGATTGGGGTTGGTCGCGATGATGACCTCACGGATCGACTCTGCACCGATTCGTTCGAGCAAGTCATCGAAAAAGATGTCTTCTCGCCCCATTCCTTCGAGTGGGGCTATGCGGCCATGCAAGACGTGGTAGCTCCCTTTGAAGATCCCTGTGCGTTCGATTGCCAATGCGTCGAGCGGATCTTCGACGACACAAATCGCCCCCGTTTGGCGAAGCGGATTGCGACAGACTGCACAGTATTCTTGGTCGCTGATGTAGTGGCAGCGAACACACTGGCGTACCTGTTGTTTGACCGCCAACAACGCCTGGGCGAGGAGCGAAACCTTGGCTTCGGGTGCACGCAGAATATAGAACGCCAGCCGTGACGCACTCTTGGGACCGATGCCAGGGAGCCGGCCGAGT
>QWQY01000013.1 GCA_003670675.1 Chloroflexota bacterium | reverse complement strand
GGGATCTGCATGGTCGATCGGTCACCGTCACTGGGGCGCACGGCAGTGCGATCGGTGGGGCGGTGCGCGAACACTTCCCGTTCACCCGTGACCGTGCATTACCGTTGATTGCTCACTATGCCGAAAGCGGCAAAATCGACCTATCCAACATGCTCACGCATCACGTGCATGCCAGTCAAGCGCACGAAATGTACGACGGATTGTTGCATCATCGCAACGAGTACCTCGCCGTCACATTACATTGGGATGCGGTGTAACTATGACACACGTGGTCGTCATTTCGGGCGCAGGCAGCGGTATCGGGGCTGCCACGGCGATGCGCTTTGCAGCTGCAGGATCAACCGTGGTACTGTTGGGGCGCCGTGTCGAAGCACTCAAAGAAACTGCCCTGCACTGCGAAGAACGGGCGGTTATCATGCCCTGCGATGTGACCGATGCAGCTGCCGTCGCTGCCGTTGTTGCACACGTCGAGTTCCGCTACGGCCGCATCGATGTCCTCGTCAGCGCGGCCGGCACCAACCTGCCCGCGCGCACGGTCCCCGAGTTGACTGCTGCTTCGTGGCAGATGATGCTCGACGCGAATCTGACCGGTGCGTTCTATCTCTTCACTGCCTGTGCGCCATTGGTGCGCACTGCCAAGGGTGTTGTCGTCGCTATCGGGTCGACATCGGTGCCGCGACCGAGTGCACTCGGTGGTGCCGCGTATAACGCAGCCAAGAGCGGTTTGTCGGCTTTTGTGCGTACCATGGCCCAAGAAGAAGCAGCCCACGGCGTGCGCATGACGATGCTCCAACCGGGTGAAGTCGACACGCCGCTGATAGACAAGCGCCCCGCCCCGGTCAGCGCCGAACGTCGCGCCGCCATGCTCCAGGCCGATGATGTGGCTATGACCATCCAGTTTATTGCCAGTTTGCCCGCCCGCGCGCACATCCCCGAGATGATTCTTACACCGAGTGCGAACCCGTTTGTCTAATTGTCGACAGTGGGAACGTTCACGCAGAGAGACAGCCAAGCCACGCAGAGAAGCCGAGAAGGAAGAATGAACCTGCTCTCTCGACCGCTGCGTGCAGTATCTCGGGTTGGTTTGAATTTTGTCACCAAAAAAGTGCGGCAGGTAGGATTTTTCATCCATCCCACCGCACAAAAAAACTGCTAACTGCTAACTGCTAACTGCTAACTGCTAACTGCCTATCGTCGTGCTACAGCAACATCCCGTTCTTTGGGCAAATCGAACCAAGCGTTGTTGCATACCGTCATCGCCTCGTCGTCCAACACCAAATCGAGGTTGCCGAGCGACTCGGCCAACTGCTCGGGGCGACTCGCCCCAATAATCGGCGCGGTAATGCCTGATTGGGCACGCACCCAGGCAAGGGCCGCATGGGTCAACGAGATCCCGCGGTCACTGAAGTACTGCTGCAACTCGGCGACGGTGTTGTGGACTTCGTCGTTCCAGTAGCGTTTGCGATAGAGCTCGCCGGCGCCGGTCAGATTGAAGCGCGTGCCTGGTTCGACCGTGCGTTGTGCACTATAGCGACCAGTCAACATGCCACCGGCGAGGGGATTGTAGGGGATGACACCCAGGCCGTAGGTTTTGGCGACCGGCAAGATTTCGTCTTCGATCATGCGAAACAGCATGTTGTAGCGCGGCTGGAGCGAGATGAAGCTACTCAGATGACGGACATCGCTGGTCCAGAGGGCCTGCATGATCTGCATGGCAGTGAAGTTCGAACAGCCGATGTAGCGTACTTTGCCGGCTCGTACCAAATCGGTCAGCGCCTCGAGCGTTTCGGCAATCGGCGTTTCGGGGTCGGGTGCATGCACCTGATACAAATCGATGTAATCCACCCCGAGGCGTACGAGACTCGCATCGCAGGCTGCCATGATGTGTTTGCGTGACAGACCTTCGTTGTTTGCACCAGGCGCCATTGCGCCGCGGCATTTAGTGGCAAGCACAAGCTCGTGGCGGTTCTTGCGGGCCTTCAGCCAGGTACCGATGAACTCCTCGGTGCGGCCGGCACTGCGGTAATCGCCGCCAAGCGGGTAGACATCCGCAGTGTCGATGAAGGTGATACCGTGGGCGACGGCGGTGTCGAGGATGGCGTGTGACGTTGCTTCGTCGGCTTGATTTCCGAAGGTCATAGTGCCGAGACAGAGTTCGCTGACATGCAACCCCGAGCGGCCGAGACGTGTGGTGCGCATAGTTGTCCTTTGGGTATCGTGCGGATGACACGAGTATACGCCAATTGGCCGCACGGCAACAAAAAACGAGTGGAGGCGCACCCTGGCCTCCACTCGTCAGATGAAAATATGGTTTAGTAGCGGTTGTCGTCGCGTGGCCCACGGCGTGGGGCACCGGCACCGAATCCGGGCTTTTCGTCCGATTCGTTGACGCGCAACTGGCGACCGGCAACTTCGAGGCCATTGGTGGCCGAAATTACATCTTCGACGTTGTCGACTTCCATCTCGACGAAGCCAAACCCACGTGAACGCTGGGTATCACGGTCGATGACGACACGGGCACTCACAACTTCACCGTGATCGGCGAATGTGTTGCCCAAATCTTCACTCGTCATACGCCATGGCAAATTACCAACAAAAAGCTTGACACGCATTACAATCCACTCCCTCTGCCCACCAAATTGGACATCGCGAAATCGTATAGATTCCGCCTAAACCGTACCTAGTTGCCAATCCGAGGTCGCGCCCCACTGCCTGATCGGTCTGCGTATCAACCTTACACTCACATCCTGCCGGGTGCTACCGTGAACGGAAGGCGGAAGGTGGGACTTCGAAGATGCGTTCGATGTCGATACGTCTATTGACAGGGTGATTATATCATGCTTTTGTGAGACGTTGATGATGAACTGCATCAATCCAACGCGTTTCGCGCGCTTTTCTTTAGATATTGTAATTTTTGTGTCGGTACCCGTCTGAATAGGTGCGCTTCCTGCAATCAGGAAGCGCACATTTTTGGCTACTTATGCCCCCAAGCGCATCAACAACGCCGCCATATGGCGCATTCCATTGCGAAAATCATTGATGCGGATGTTTTCATTTGGAGCATGGATACGCGATCCCGAATAGCCGACGCCCAATGTGACAATCGGGACGCCAATATTGTGCGAAAACAGATAATTCGGTCCGGATCCCCCCGACATCGGCCAGATCAACGGCTCGCGACCGTAGACGTCCTTTGCCGATGCAACCAATGATTGCACCAAGGGATGATCTGGTGCGGTACGGGCCGGTCGACCTGCCCCGACAACGGTGATATTGATGTCGTGGAAGCCATGTGCGTCGAAATGCGCGCGTAGCTGTTTGACGACGTCCTCGGGTTTTTGGTCTGGGACAAGGCGGAAATCGACTTTAGCGCTGGCACGAGCCGGCAAAACGGTCTTTTGGCCAGCACCCTGATAGCCGGTCGTGATGCCGCAGATGGTGCAGGTCGGCTCGAAAATTTCGCGGCGGCGTAATTCGACCCCAGATGCGTTTTTCAAAAACATCGAGTTGCCGAACAGCTCTTGCATTTCTTCGTCGCTGTCGGGTAAAGCCGCCAACAACTCCATGTCGCGCGCTGTTGGAGCAATCACTGATTCGTAGAAATTGGGAAGTTGGATGCGCTCATCTTGGTCTTTGAGGGTGTTGAGCGCCCAGACCAAGCGCCAGGCGGCATTGGGCAAAATCGAACCTGCGATGCCCGAATGTGTGTCGATTTTGGCCGTCTCGACCGAGAGTTCGAGGTAGCAAATGCCGCGCAGCCCCAGATAGCTGATGGGCACACCGTCGGCATTGTGCGTGCCGAACTCCCAGACACAGGCGTCGGCCTTGAGGCGGTCGACATTGGCATGGATGAACGGGGCGAGGTTGGGCGATGCGATTTCTTCTTCGCCCTCGATGAGGAACTTGATGCCCACCGGTAGGTCGCCCAATACATGTTTGACTGCTGCGATTGCCGCAATGCGACTGACCAGTTCGCCTTTGTCGTCGGCCACACCACGGGCAATCAGCAGATTGTCTTTGCGGGTCATGGTAAAGGGGTCGCTGTGCCACAGGTCAAATGGCTCGGCGGGTTGGACGTCGTAGTGGTTGTAGCAGAGCAGCGTCGTGTCACGAGTGCCTTTGGCTTCGGCATAGACGACGGGATTACCGGCGGTGGCGATGAGCTGCGCATCCAAGCCGACTGCGCTGAGGAGTTCAGCGACACGCGTTGCACAGGGATCGATGCCCTGCCCTTGGGCAGCGACGCTGGGGATGGCGCAGAGGTCGCCGAGCATCCCGACAAAGCGGTCGAAGTGTTGGTCGATATAGGCGTCTACACGCTGGAGCGGGGTGGTCATTGGCGTATCCTCGTCGGGTGGATTTCTTATGCGATTGTACACCAGGAGCGGGTGCAACCAGCGTTTGACGCATCAAAAGCGATGTTCTACCATACACAGACAAATGATTCTGACACGGGAGTTCGGTCATGCGGATAGTGGTCACCGGTGCCAACGGGCAACTCGGCCAAGCGGTCATGCGCCAATTTGACGGACACCACGAATTGTACCCGCTCGGTCACGCCGACATCGAGCTGAGCGAAGCGCGCACGGCCGATACCATCGCCGCATTGCGCCCGCACGTCATCGTGCACGCCGGTGCCATGACCAACGTCGATGGCTGTGCGCGTGACCCCGACGCCGCCTACGCTGCCAATGCTTTGGGCTCGCGCTGGGTGGCACAGGCGGCGGTACGGAGCAACGCGCGGATGGTGTACATCAGCACCAACGAAGTATTCGATGGCACCGCAACCAGTCCGTATGGCGAATATGACCGTCCCAATCCCATAAACGCCTATGCGCGATCGAAGTATGCGGGCGAACAAGCCGCGCGTGAACTGGTCGATCGACTGTATATCGTACGTGTTGCCTGGCTTTTTGGTGGAACACGGAACTTTTTGCGTACTGTCTTACGTCTTAGTAGTGAGCAGTCGTCTCTGCGTATGGTCGACGATGAAATCGGTTCACCGACACATGCCGGTGACGTGGCAGCGGCCCTCGGGCAGCTCCTCACGACCGATGCCTACGGCACGTACCATTTTGTGAATCAGGGAGCATGCTCACGCTACGAATTAGCCGCGACGGTCCTCGCCGCTGCCGGTCGAGCAACGGTCACCCTCGAACCAATGAAGTTGGCCGAGTTTGTCCGCCCGAGTCGTGTTCCGCTCTACACCGCGCTGAATAACTATGTTGGCGCTGCGCAAGGTATTGTGTTCCGGCCCTGGCAAGACGCCGCGAATGCATTCGTGCACAGCATCATCGAGAGACAAGCGTGATCGATGTCATCGTGCCAAATTACAATGGTCGCCATCATTTGGAGATTTGCATCCCCGCGCTGCTTCGGCAGACGCGGAGAGCGGATGTCCGTATTCTGGTTGTAGACGACTGCTCAACCGACGACTCTGTCGCATTCCTCGCCACGACGTTCCCCACTGTTGCGGTACTCACCCTCCCCTATAATCAGGGCTTTGTCGCTGCCTGTAACGCTGCCATAGCAGCCACAGACGGCGAATATGTCGTGCTGTTGAACAACGACACCGAGTGTGACGAACACTGGCTGGGCGAGCTTGTCGGCGCACTCGAGGCCGACCCTGCGTATGCATTCGCCGCCAGCAAACTGATGTTGTTTGACCGGCGTGATATTATTCATTCAGCAGGCGATTTCTATCGCATCGACGGTATCCCCGGCAACCGTGGGGTGTGGCAAGCCGATAGTGCACGCTATAACCAGCGCGAAGAAGTCTGGGGGCCGTGTGCCGGCGCTGCCGCCTATCGCCGCAGTGCACTCGCGCAGCTTGCCGTCAACGGGCATGTGTTCGATCCCGATTTGGGGATGTACTGCGAAGACGTCGACCTCAATCTGCGGGCACGTCTGCATGGGATGCGGACAATCTATGTGCCCACGGCGATGGTCTATCACCGGCTGAGCGCCACGGGTGGCGGTACGCTGGCGAGTTACTACTGTGGCCGCAATTTTGTGTTGGTGTGGCTCAAAAACATGCCGGCGCAGCTTTTTTGGGGTGCGCTGCCAGCGATGATCTGGCAACAGCTGTTGATTTTTGGGTCGGCGCTGTGGCACATCCGCGGAGCAGCAGCACGGGCTCGGCTGCGGGGGCAGCTGGCGGTATTCGCGAAGCTTCGGCTTTTTCTGACCAAACGACGTGCCATCCCTGCTGATGTCGATATCGCGGCGTTGCATTTGACCACGTAATCACCCGGCACGAATCGGCGATTCTTGCTTCCGAGAGGATATGCTATGACCACGGCACCATTGCTTTCGATTATCATCCCAGCATACAACGAGCAATTGCGCCTGCCTGCGACGTTGGCCGCTATTCGAGCGTATGTCAGTGCTGCAAACATTACGGTTGAAGTGCTCGTTGCCGATGATGGGAGTAGCGATGCGACGGCGGCAATCGTCACCGAGGCGGCCACGCAATGGCCTGCCTTGAGACTGCTCGCGCTCGATCATCGCGGCAAAGGGTTTGCGGTACGCGCTGGTGCCCTGGCCGCCGTCGGCGACTATGTGCTGTTATGCGATGCAGATTTGGCGGTTCCCATCAGCGAGTGGGAACGCGTCTATGCCAATTTCGTGATGGGCTATGACGTTGTGATTGGATCACGCGAAGGCCAGGGTGCGCACCGCGAGGGCGAACCTTTTCATCGTCACTTGATGGGTCGCGTCTTTAATGGGCTGGTCCGTCTGTTGGTGGTGGGCAACTTCCACGATACACAGTGCGGATTCAAGGCGTTCCGTCGCCCCGTGGCACACGATTTATTCCGTCGTGCACGCATCTATGGTGACGATGCACCGGTCATTAAGGGTGCGGCGGTGACGGCCTTTGACGTCGAAATCCTCTATCTCGCTGTGATGCGTGGCTATCGCGTCGCCGAAATGCCCGTCTTGTGGCATTACGGTGAAGAAACCAAGGTCGATCCGATCCGCGATGCACTGCGCAATCTGCGCGACATCATTCGGGTGCGTCTGTTTGCGATGCGCGGCGAATATAAGCGCCTCAACGATCCGCGCGCCTAAATACCTGTCCGATAGATACATACCAAAGCCCCACAGCATGCCGTGGGGCTATTGTTGTGCCTTTTTATAAAAACGAAATAAACGAAACCCCGGCAACCGGGATCTTGCCCACCCGTGCCCCGATATGTCCCGTCGCAACGTCACGTGGCAAGACAGCGATGAGGTTGTCGTTTTGGCAGGCGACCAAGACATAGCTGCCGTCGGGGCTGAAGGCGAAATTGCGCGGCCAGGCACCGCCACAATCGACGACTTCGACCCGGATGAGGTTGCCGTCCGCCAGGATGCGATAGGTGGCGATGGTGTTTTCGCCACGGGTCGTCACACTGAGGAACTCCCCATCGGGACTGATGTGGATATCTGCGACCGTGTAGTCGCCCAGCGGCGTCTGGATGGTCGAATGTTCCCACAGCGGGCGCAAGGTGTCTTCGGCGTAGGCATAGACCGCCACCGTGCACGAAATCTCGTTGGCGACGTAGAGTAACGCTTTGCTGGGGTGGAAAACCGCGTGCCGCGGTCCCGAGCCAGGTTTGGCGTTGACGGCGTGCATACGCCGGAGCAGGTTGGTTTGTGGTTGGATCGAATAGAACACCAATTCGTCGGTACCCAAATCTGCCGCGATGATGAACCGTCCGTCTGGGGTCATTGTGGCCGAATGGGCGTGTGGTCCGCTTTGGCGGGCTTCGTTGGCGCTCTTGCCGACATGTTGGCGCAGGTCATTGAGGCCAGCAATGTCTGCATTGGTGCCGATGCGGAGCAATGCCATGTTGCCGGTACCGTAGTTCGACACCACCAGATGCTGTCCGTCACGGGTGACGATGATGTGGCACGGCCAGTCACCGCCACTGGGGCGGCGCGCCCCGGCGTTGAGGACCCCATTGCGATACGACACGGCCACCACACCACCGGGCAAGCCGCCGGAGGCAGAGGTCTCGGAGACGGTGTAGATCATGTCGCCGAGACGTGCCATGTAGGATGGGTTGGCGATGCCGCTGAGGCTGGTGATGGGTGCGTATTGTCCTTTTGCGTCGACATCCATGATCTGGATACCTGCGGACAGGGGGTCGGCGTACCCGCCGACGAGTATGCGATCCATGGGTTCTCCTCTCGACACTTCCACACTTACCAGTTGGTGACCGAACCGTCACGACGACGCAGATGCGGGGCTTCCCAGAACTTCCACGTGTGTTTTTTGGCGGTTTCTTCGTCGAATTCGATGCCAAGCCCTGGGGTCATCGGCACGTCGAAGCTGGTTCCGTTGAGTTTGGGGTGGACTGGGAACAAGACGTCCACGTCGTTGATGCCCTCGCCGCGATACAGGTTTTCGCTGGGCGATACCCGTACCTCGAGCCATGCGAAGTTGGCCACTGCTGCCGACATGTGAATGGTGGCCGCGGTGCAGATGGGGCCGAGTGGGTTGTGTGGCATGAGGTCGATGTAGTGCGTCTCGGCCCAGCCGGCGACCTTCATTGACTCGGTGAATCCGCCCAGATTGCAGATGTCGATGCGGGCGAAGTCGGTGAGGTGCCGTTCGATGTACGGGGCAAATTGCCATTTGCTGGCGAATTCTTCGCCCACAGCAAACGGGATGCCAGTCATCTTGCGCAGGGCTTCGTAGGCCTCGGGCGATTCGTCGCGGATGGGTTCTTCGATGAAGTCGAGCGTGCCCTGCGGCATGCGCTGGCAGAACGACGCGGTTTCGGCCAATGACAAGCGGTGATGGTAGTCGATACCGAGGGTCAGCTCGGCACCGAGGCGCTCACGGATTTTGACCATAGTGGCCGCAGTGATCCCCAGCGTTTCACGCGGTTCGAAGATGCTTTCGCCGTGTGACCGAGGCTGCAACATGCCGGTCCGGATGACGCGCCAATCGAGGTCCCACAGCATCTGGGCGCTGGCTACCAGTTCGTCTGGGGTCGATCCGCTGGCCGTTACAAAACACGGCACGGTGTCGCGCTGGTGACCGCCCAGGAGCTGATGGACCGGCACGCCGAGTGCTTTGCCGGCGATGTCGTAGAGCGCAATGTCGATAGCACTCTGGGCAGCGGTCAAGACACGGCCGCCTTCGAAATACTGGGAACGGTACAGTTCTTGCCAGATGCGACCCATCTGCATCGGATTTTGGCCGATGAGGAAGGGGCGGAAGTGGTCAATGGCGCCCATCACCGCCAGCTCGCGGCCGCTTAATCCGGATTCGCCCAGGCCATAAATGCCTTCGTCGGTCTCAACTTTGACCACCAGTTGATTGCGGTTGCCCACCCAGATAGGGTAGGACTTAATGTCTCGAATGCGCATGGTTATTCCTCGCTGTGCGTCCAACCGAGCAATTTGCCGGCTTTGCTGCAGTCAAAAAATCCGGTATTCCCGCTCAAACTCCCGCGAATGGGGACATTCGGGTAGTGTGTGCGTGCATTGACATCACTCGCGGTGACACTGGCGGCGTCAGGAGCGACGACATAAAAAACCTCGTGCCCGCGCCACGTGACGTTCAGTGCTGCGATGCAGGCACGTGCAGCCGCACGCGGGTGGACGTAGCCCCAGACATGTTTGCGCGCGCCGTCTTTGCCATCCCAATACTGAATGGCGCGGTCACGATCAATAATGCCGTGGAAGCGCAAGCTACTAATCGCGACATCGCTACGACGACGTGCAAACGCATCACCCTGTTGCTCGAGGACCCACTTTGATTGGCTGTAGGCATCTTGGGCATAGCAGGGGTGCTTTTCATCAAGGGGGAAGTAGTCGTACTGTGGTTCTTTGCTGAATACCGCACCAATCGCATTGATGCTCGATGCCATGCAGACATGGGTCATCTTGTGTATTTCGGCTGCCAAGAGAATGTTGTAGCTCCCGAGCGTGTTATCTCGGTAGACGACATGGTCGGGGGCATTCATCGGTGAACGATGGGCTGCCAGGTGGATGACCGCGTCACAGCCGGTCAGAGCACCGACAACGCTACCGAAATCCGACACATCGACGACTTGTGCCTGCACGCCGAGGGGGTTCCCTGTCGTGTTGGTAGGCATGGTCCGGTCGATACTGAGGACCGAGTGCCCTGCTTCTTGGAGCAATGGAATAAGCACACGGGCCAAGTCTCCACTGCCGCCGGTGACTGCAATTCGCATCGAGACGTCCTTTCGAATGTGGTTATACGACGAGATTTTGCTGCATGTGGGCTTCCATCGCCAGGACACTACTGAGTGCATCGTTCATATGGGCAAGCATCAACAGACGTGCTTGGGTGGCGTTGCGTTCGTAGATTGCCTCGGCAATCAGGCGATGATAGCGGACAGCGCGCTCGGTCATGCCCAGTTCTTGGCTGGTCAACCGGCGCGAGATGATAAACAAATCATGCATCCCATGGAGCATCTGGCGGAGCACGGGATTATGAGAGGCGTGCGCAATGGCCCGGTGGAAGGCGATGTCGGGACCGACGAAGTCGAGCCCGCTGACCGCTTGTTGTTCCATGGTCAGGGCGAGTTGCAGAATCTCGGCTACTTCCGTGTCGCTGCCGCGCTCGGCGGCATAGGCTGCCAGCTCGGGTTCGATGAGACGCCGGGCCTCGGCAAACGCCGTCATATGGTCCATCGACACCGACACATCGGTGCCAAATGTTGCCTCTTCGAAGCTGTTGCTAATCACGATGACGCCACGGCCATGTTCGATCCGGACGAGCCCCTGCGATTGCAATGATCGCAGTGCTTCACGCACCGAGCCTGTACTGACCGCGAATTCGGTGGCCAAGTGGGTGATACTGGGCAGATGTTCACCCGGTTGCCACTCCCCCTGGCGCAGGCGCTGCTGGAGTTCGTTCAAAACCGAGCCGAAGATACGACCGCTCCGAACGGGGGCTGATTTGTCCGCACTGCGTGCACGCATGGCAGTCCTCTCTACACGACCAATGTCACTGTTGGAACGTGATTTCCCACAATGCCACGTTGTCCCCAAACTCGAGCACATAGACGCGGTTGTCGATGGATGCTGCGTCGATTGGGTTGCGCAGGCCGCGTACCAATTGGCGTGCGGTCATGGTGTAGCTGCTGCCTGCCGGGGTGAGTTCGAGCGCCAGCATGTCTTGGCCGCGGTCGGTCAAACTGCCACCGGCTGCACCCCAGCTGAGGATGAAGGCGTGCAGATTGGCGCCGCTTGGTTGCCACGATGCAGGAAATCCCTGGTCTGCAAAGATCAACCCGAGTGGCGACCGATGCGGGGTGAATGATGCAATACTGGTACCTTCGTTGGCAGCATCGTGGGCGACACCATCAATGGTGCGGTATTGGACCGCTGCAGGGCCATAGTTACTGATGGGGTCGACAAATGTCGTCGGTGCTGCCGGGTACGATGGATCGTTGGCATAGGCACCGATTTGGACGGCAGTGAAATCCGGGTTTAGGTAGCCATCGGTACTGGGGTCGTAGGCCGGGTCACGCTGCGGGGTATCGGTTGTCCCAAAACGCCACGGGAACCCATAGTGGAGGCCCGGCTTGATTGCATTGAGCTCGTCTGGCAAATCGGCGTCCGGGCCGTTTTCGCCGGCAAACAAGATGCCATTGGGTGCAAAAACCGGATCATAGCTATTGCGGAAGCCCTTGGCATAGACGTACGGCGCAACGCCCTCCTCGGAGTTCGTCAAAACGATATCCGTCCCATTGGCAGGCAATTTGAACATCCGTGATGTCAGTGCTATCTCGCGCAGATCGGGGAATGTGCCGTTTTGACTCTCAATTTCGCCGTGGTCGGTCCGTGATCCGCTGTTGACCACAATGTACTGTTGGTCTGGGCTGATGGCGATGCCGTTGAACAGGTGATCGAAGGGCGTGTCGCTGCGCGGGTAGGGGACGGTGCTGGCCACCGTGGTCCAAGTATAGGTCGCCCACGTGTATGATTTGTTGACCGAGGTGGCCTGCCCGCTCGGGACACCCCGACGAATGACGGCTTTGGTCATCGTGCCGAGTGTCTGGTTGCCGCTGACATATACGGTGCCATTTGCGGCTACTGCCAAGCCACTCGCGGTTGCGCCATCGAGGATCTCAGCAGGTGCGGCGACGATGTCTTTGATGCCCGTGATCGGATCGATACGTACCAATCCCTGCTCCATGTTGAGCATCAACAGAATCTTCTGGGTGGCGTCATAGGCAATGCGGATACTGTTGACAGGGATCGACGCCACATAGCGCAGGGCCAGTCGGCTGTCGAGGAGCGTCGGCCCACCAGCTACTGGCTGGCGCGGGCTGGTGTCGATGACGGTGCCGGTACTGTCGCTGACGGGTGCAGCGGTAGCTGTCGGCGCAGTTGTGGCGCTCGGTGCTGTTGGGGCAGCTGTCGCTGTCGGGGCAGGCGCGGTGGGCGCAGCCGTCGGCTCGACGGGTGCAGGCGCAACGGTCTGCGTGGGGGCGATTTCGACCGGTACGCTGGTCGGCTCGCTCGTGACCGGGGCCGGGCTGCCACAGGCAGCGAGCAGACTTGCGGTGCACAATGCACTGGTTACAAAACGATGTATGGGTCGCATAGACACCTCTAGATATCGGTACGGTTGAGAAAGCGCTGGTGGGTCAATGCACCTGTATGGTTGGGCTCGCGGGTGAGCACCTGGGCAAACAACGCTGCTGCCTGGTCGTATTGGCGCAGACCGAGGCATCCCAGGGCCTCCATATAATCGCAATGGAGCTGGTGCCGCAGCACCGAATCGTCGTTGAACACGAGGAAGGTCGGGTACGACACGGCGAAGTAATCTGGCCGGAGTACGTCGTCGCGATGGAGGCGTGCATAGGCCACGAGTCGTTCGAATAACGCAGTCGCCCGTGCCGCATCACCCAGTTTGCGCCAGGCAATGCCCTGATACCAGATCATGTCGGGTGGTTGGTCATTGTAGTACCGCGCCGAGGTAGGCTCGCTGTCGCCGCGCGTGGCGTGCTGCCAGGCAGCGGTGGCTGCGTCGTGCTGGCCCAGTGCAGTGAGTGCCACCCCGCGCCAGTAGTGGATGTGGTTTTCGTTGCTGCCCGGCAATTTGCCCTCGCCCAGATTGTGCGGATAGGCGATGGCCGCATCGAGTGCCGCCAGTGACGCTGCCGCGTCGCTCGGCAGCAGGGTCTGCGCCACGCCAATCAATCCCGCCACGTACTGGGCAGCCACGCGGCCTTCGCCGCCCTCCCATGGGTGGAACGAACGCCGGCGCACGATGTCGACCGCTTCGTCGTACCGGCCAGCATTGTTGAGCAGAGTCACGTATTCGATGGTCAAGTCGTCGCGTTGGTCGACCAGTGGGCGGGCACTGGTCAGTGTCTGCAGGCGGGTTGCAGGTGCATCGCCGCGCACACGGGCCAACTGATCGGCTTCGTAGCGCAGCCGTGCGTCGCTCGGATCGTGTGCCAGCGCATGTGCATAGGCAGCCGTGGCGGCGCTATGGTCGCCGTGGTGGTCGGTGTAGGCGAGCCCCAGATTGCGCCATGCGATGGCGTTTGTTGGCTCGTGGGCAACTGCGTGTTGCCAACATTCGATGGCGGCATCGGGCATGCGATGGGCATACCAAAAGTTGCCCAGGTAATAACTTGCGCGGCCGTCCTTCAGTGCCTGTGCCAATGCGTGCTGCAGGACCACGACGTGCTCGAGCCGATGCGGGAAGCACCAGTCCATGCTACACGCCTGGGCTGTCTGGAGCGCACTGCGGGCAGCGTCGATTTGGCCATCCTGGTGCAGTACGAGTGCCCGGAGGTATTGATTGAGCGGCGCATCCTGTGGTCCTGCAGCCAGTACTGCGAGGGCACTCGCAGCATCGCCGGCGTGGGCGTACTCGAGCGCCATCGTCTCGGTCAGATGGGCGTTCCAGAGCAGTGCATCGGCCACGGTCGAGGAGCCGGCGATGGTCCGTTGCTCCCAGGCGGCGCCGGGGTCCATTGGGTCGAGGGCAAGCGCTGCGTCGATGGCGGCCAAAGCAGCGGGGATATTGCCGATGCGGCGTTGCAAGGCTATCTCGAGGTGGCGCGCCTGGTGGTGACTGGCGTTGCGTCGCAGGGCACTCTGTGCCAAGCGCAGTGCGTCGCCGAGGTCGCCGCGGCGCGATTGGATGCGTGCCAGTTCGTAGAATGCGGCGTCCTGCCAGGCGGCGTTCCATGTTGCCTTGTAGAACGCATCGAAGGCCTCGTCGTAGCGCGATTGGAAGCGCAACGCAAGACCCAGATTGTAGTACGCTTCGCCGTCGTACGGGTTCGGGTTGCGGCTGGTGATGCGCACAATCGCGCGGCGGAACGAATGCTCGGCCGCCTGGAAGTCACCCCGACGAAGCGCCAATACCCCCATCGCGTTGTTGCAACGACCATCGTGCGGATCGCGCCGCAATGCCTCGAGGTAGTAATCCTCGGGTTTGAAGGTCGCATGCCGATATTGCTCGAGGTGCAATCCGTTGAGGAACAATTCGTCGGTCGAACCGATTTCGGCCGGTGGTTTGGCTGGCGTAGCAGCCGCTGGGATGTCTTGGAGGGTCGGCTTGGGTGGCGCGTAGCGCATCAGCTGTTGGCCGGTGACACGATCCGTCACGACCAACACGAGCTCGTGTGCGGGGAACGCCTCGCGCTGCGGGATTTCTTCGACCAATACACGCACCGGGTCGAGCGCCGTCTCGCGTTGCCACAGCAATGCGCCGTTGCGTTGCAGGGTCACAGCCACGCTACGCGGACTGGTTACATAGACCCCGACATGCGTCTGCTGGTCGCTGTGGCTCAGATGCACCACCACGTCGGTGTTGGCGTTGCTGGCCGGACCGATGCCCTTGTACGGCATAAAATTCTGCTCGAAGCGCTTTTCTTCACCGGGCATCAACCACGAAAAATCTGGCTGGTTGTCGGTGAACGCTCCACACATCAGCTCGATGTATGGGCCGTCTTCGTCGGTCAACTGCCGATCCCACATCAACCCAAAATCGCTGTTGCCCCAGGTCCACTGCTTTTTGCCGGGCACCAGGTGGTGGTTGGCCACGTGCATCATGCCGGCCTGCTTGCCATGATCATAGTTGCCGACAAAGTCGTAGTCCGAATGGTAGGCCATGTACGACGTCGGCACCGGGATGTTTTTGTAGCGCGAAATGTCCGTCCCCGGCGCGTAGTTCACTTTGTAGTAGGTGCCTTTTGCAATGGGGAACTCGCTCACGTCGCGTTTGCCATGGTCCATCACCGCATGCACATCGGGCGGGAACACCGATTGGTAGTCGTCGTTGACATGCACGGCCGGATTGGCCCACCAGAGGAACGTCTGCGGCTCGGCGGTGCGGTTGTGTAACTGCGCCGATATCTGCAACACGGCTTTGTCAGGGTGCATCGTAAAGCCGTGCAACCCTTTGGTGAAGAACATCCGCTCGATTTCGCTACACCAGATTGTCGCACTCCCGTCGGCATGCTCGACGATACGCCAATCGACCGGGTCAAAGGTACTCGGCCGATGATGCTGCGGCCAGTTGAACTCGATCCCGCCCGAGATCCATGGTCCACCCAAGCCGACCAGGGCTGGTTTGATGACGCGGTTGTAATAGACGAAGTGGTACCCGTTTGTTTTGTCGAGCGCCATCTGGACGCGACCGCCCAACTCGGGCAGAAGCATCACTTTGAGGTAGGCGTTCTCGAGGTACACCGCGGTGTATGTCTGGTCGTGTTTGTCGTCCGACACACTATCGATCACGGGGTATGGATAGACCACTCCGCTACTGCCCTGATAGACCCGCTGATTCAAAAACTGCGGTTGCTTCAATGCCGCCCCAACCCCATAGGTGGGGATGACGACCGGCTCACTCCAGGCGCGCACGCGCTCGCTCATGCGATCACTCCATCGTGGTGCAAAACAAACTGATGTGATGAGTTGTCTCGTCGTTGTCCTGTGAATGTGGCTATCGTACCATGAACAACCCGCTCCAATGATGGAGTTTTGCCTTTGATACCGAAACTCATCTAATGAGATTTTCGTATGTTTTGAAAAGGCCCCGCCGACGCTGGCCGCCCACCATACATGTCCGCCAGCCCCGGCTGTGCGCACCGGTGCGGGGCAGATGTGCTGCGCGGTGTCTCGTGAGCGAAACTGCAGCCGCGCAGCCTGTTGCACATGTATGGGTACCTGGAGCGGCTCGGGGCAACAAAAACTGCGCTGCGCACCATGGTGCACAGCGCAGTGATAAGTACGGTGTTAGCGCAAGATATCGCCGAATGCCTCGAGGGCGTCGTCGATGTAGGTGTCGCTTGCACCCTTGCCCATGTGCCCGACACGCATAATCTTGGAAGCCAATGGTCCGATGCCACCAGCAGTGTAGAAGCCGTAGCGCTCCTTCATTGCCTTCTTGATTTCGTTGATGTCCTTGCCGGCAGGGATGAGTACCGAGGTCACCTGTGGGGTGGCTTCGGCATCTGGAACCAGGTAGCCGATCCCCATGCTGGTAATGCCCTTGCGGAAGCGTGCTGCAGCCCGATAGTGGTGGTCCACATACCCTTGCTTGCCCATCGCCAATACCTGCTTGAGACGCAACTGCACGGCCAGCACCAGGGTTGGTGGCATGGTGGCAGGCTGCGGATGCTCTGGCGAGCCCTGTTGGTACGAGCGCAGCGTGCGCAGGTCAAACAACCAGCCGATGGGACCAACGGGGTGGCTGTCCATGTAGTCCCAGCCTTTTTGGCTGACGGCAACGAAGCCGAGTCCGGCCGGTGCAGCCAATGCCTTCTGTGAGGCACTGACGCAGACGTCGATGTCCCATGCGTCGACTTCGAGCGGGGTGCCGGCGAAGCCGGTAATGGCGTCCACAATGCTCGGGATGCCGAATTCTTTGGCCAATGCGGCCAATTCTTTGACGGGGTTGAGCGCGCCGGTCGATGTCTCGGCATACACAAAACCCAACGCATCGAACGGACCATGCTGCTTGAGCTCGGCACGGACGGCGTCGACCGAGATTGCCCGGCCCCACTCGCCTTCGATCATGTGGACACCAATGCCACGGGCCTTGGCGATGTTGGCCATGTGCTCACCAAACCAGCCGTTGCGCACAATTGCCATGCGCTTGCCGGTGGCGAGCATGCTGCCGATGGCCACTTCGAGCCCAGTCGTGCCGGATCCGACAATGGGGAACACATTGGCAGTGGTGCCAAATAAATGCTTGAGGTCGGTGACCACATCGGCATAGATGGCTGCCCATTCTGGACCATAGTGGGGAATCTGCGGGCTGCCGAGGACCTTGAGTACGGCATCGTCGACGTCGACTGGTCCGGGGATAAGCATTCGATAGGTGGTCATGCATCGCTCCATTCAATGCGAAGGGTATAGATGTTCAGTATACCACTCCTACCCATCATGTGAGGGGTAGGAGTGTGTGGTTGTGTGCTGTTATTTGAGGCGATCTGTTCCTGCGAATGCCGCAAACAGACGCTTCATGTGTCCCGATGGATCGGTGTAGAAGTCAGCCGCGCTGACGCCGAGTTGGACGGGTCGGACCGCTGCTTTGACGGTCGGCTTGCTGGCGGCGAATTGCTTGATGACCTCGGCGTGCGGCTTGAGTGTACCGTCCGGGCGGACCATCCCAAAGAAGCGTTCGTGGCGCGCTTCGTCGCAGGGTGGTTCGTTCCACAGATCCGAGCTGTAATCTGCAAAGCACCAGAGCATCGCGCCGGTCGCGCCGACGTCGACCAAGGTCGGCAGTACGGCTGCGTAGTAGGCAGCCAAATCTTCTTCGGAGGCCATGAATTGGGCACGCGGTTTGCCGTAAGCGGTCCAGTTCCACACCTGTGACGGTGCGCCCGGAGGTGCCGTACAGCCGCCGAATTCTTCCATCAACGTCGGCTTACCGCACAGGGCGCTGACCACGGCACAGGTGAACGGCACGTAGTCGGGGTCGAGGGGGTTCTTCATCCAACTGACATACATCGGGTACGAGTGCATCACCGCCCAGTCGGTCTCGGCATACACCTCGTGGACGCGCAGGTTATTGGTGCGGAACAAACTGTCGGCATGCAGGCCGCAGGTGACCGGGTGAACGGGGTCGATAGCTTTGATGAGTTGCGTCATCTCGCGTACCCAGGCTTGGCCGGCTGCTGCATCGCGTGGCCAAGCAAACAAATCGGGCTCGTTGCCCAAGTTCCACCAGCCGATACCCGGGTGGTCCTTCAGGCCGGTCACCACGGTCGTCAGCAACAGCCGTTCGGCGGCCAATGCGATGGGGTCGTGGTATGGGTTGCGGTATGGCTTGTCGACGATTTTGTTGGCGCTGACGACTTGTAGATGGTGGAAGTTGGTGGGGTCTGCTGGTTCGCCCAACAGCCAGCCCGGGCACCAGTTGGGGCCGCTCATGTGCCCCGTAAAGAACGTCACGTCGAGGACCAACTTGTGGTGCGCGGCGATGTCGGCAACGGTGTGTAGATTGGCCAGGCTGGCGGCATCGACGCTGTCGGGAGTGGGTTGGAAGTCTTCCCAGAGCAGAAAAATCCGCACAACCGTCATCCCCAGGCTCGCAATGGTGGCGAATTCGCCATGGACTTCGCCGGCGTCGAAATCCTTCCACCAGCCCATCGCCTTACGTCGTGGCCAATAATTGACGCCCAAGATAAATGGTGTTTCCATGCGTGCCACCTCCATACCGATGCCCTGCACCGAGCGACAAAACGAATAGAGTATCATTGTATATCGTCCATTCGTCGAAAGTGAATCGTCATGACAGCACCTGCTCCGTTCCGCGAACTCCTCTGGCCAGCGGGTACGCTCCCAGATGTCGGCCCGCGTGAGATAACCTTTGTGGGTTTGTCGCAGGCCGGCACGCCGTTTGGCCAGGTGCGGAATGTGCGCCTCCCGCGCGTCACCGTCTATCTGCCTGACCCGACGATAGCAACCGGCACCGCTGTGGTGGTCTGCCCCGGTGGTGGCTACCACGTGCTCGCGATCGATCATGAGGGGCATGATGTGGCACGCTGGCTCAACGCCAAGGGCATCGCAGCGGTGGTGCTCGAGTATCGCTTGATCCCCACACCGGAGGACCCGGAAGAGCACGCAGCGACGTTTTCGGCCAAGTTGTCGGATCCCGCCTGGATGCGTCGATTGGCAGCCGAACACGACCCACTCATGCGGGCTGATGTCCAACAGGCAATCCGACGCACGCGGGCAATGGCAGCGACGTGGGGAATTCGCAGCGACCGCATCGGCGTGATGGGCTTTTCGGCAGGCGGGCACGTGGCAATCACGGCGACGTTGCATCACGATGCAGACTGCCGGCCGGATTTTGCAGCACCCATCTATCCGGTCTGGTTTGAGGCGATTGACGTCGATGCCAACGCGCCGCCGTTGTTCATGGCATTGGCCAATAACGACGAATTCGGCGAGTTGATTTTTGCGACGGTGCGGCGGATGCAGGCAGCGTGGATGGCAGCAGGTGTGCCGGTCGAGGTGCATGCGTATGCCGGCGGTGGTCATGGATTCGGCATGATGACGCGCAATCTGCCGTGTGATCGGTGGATCGAGCGCTGGTACGAGTGGGTCGTGTCGATTGGGATGGTCGCTCCGCGTGCGCGGTGAGGAGGTGTTTTGTGCGGCGCAGAACAGTCATCAGCATCGGCGCAGGGGCAGTCCTGAGCGCTTGTACACGGGCGCTGCCCGCCCCACAACCCACCGTTCCACAGGCCGCGGCCGCGTGGACGGTGCAGCGCGTCGACGCAACGCCGATCGTCGCGGGGCAGCTTTTCGCCTGTATCGTGACCATGCCGACCTCACCCACCGCACGCTATGCTGGTGACCCAATCTGGGTCGAAGCGACTGCCGGGGCGACACTGGTGCGCGGCGCGGTCTTTTGGTATCAGGACTACGATGCGCAGACGCTCGCTCCGCAGGGCGAACCGCACTGGCGTGTGCACCTCAATCTGCCCCGCGCGGGCACCTGGGAGATCCGTGTGCAGACCAGCCCGCCGTTGCAGGTCACGGTGGCCGACGGGGCGACGCGGCGTGGGTTTGTGCGTACCGCGGGTGGTGGTTTCGTCTACGACGACGGCACCCCGTTCATCCCCATTGGGCTCAACCTGGGCTGGTCGACGAGTCCTGGGGTGCAGGTATTGGTAGATTATCGGCAGTGGTTCGATGCATTAGCGGCCAACGGGGGCAATGCATGCCGCATCTGGATGGCTTCGTGGTCGTTCGGTATCGAATGGCGTGACACGCCGCTCGGCGACTATTCAGCGCGCCTGCGGCAGGCGTGGCTTCTCGATCGGGTATTGGCACTCGCCGCCGAACGGGGGATTGTGGTGATGCTGACGTTGCTCAATCACGGGGCATTCAGCACCAGTACCAATCCCGAGTGGGATGATAATCCCTACAACCATCGCAACGGCGGACCGTTGGCGAATCCTGCAGCATTTGTGACCGACCCAACTGCCCAGCAATTGTTTGCCCAGCGGGTGCGCTACGTCGCGGCGCGGTGTGCAGCCTCTGCAGCGCTCTGGTGTTGGGAATGGTGGAACGAAGTCAATTGGACACCCATCCCCGAAGAAGCATTGACCCCCTGGTTTATGCAGATGAACGCCGTCCTCGCCGCCGCAGATCCCTATGCACATCCTATTACCAGTAGTTGGTCGTCGGCCGGTGATGCGCGTCGCTGGGAGCAGCAGCCGCTGGCGATTGCTCAGCACCATCTGTATGGCGGCGACGATGTGGTGCGGTCGCTCAACAGTACGCGCATTGCCCTCAAATCGCTGGCGGGGCGGCAACCATTGCTGCTCAGCGAGGTCGGCTGGAGCGCAGGCGGGGCCAATCAAGTCAGTGCCATCGAGGCCGTTCACCTGCACAACGCCGTCTGGGCGCCGGTTTTTATGGGGTTTGCGGGGCCAGGCATGTACTGGTGGTGGGACACGTGGATTGCGCCGACGGCACAGTGGGGCGTCTTCCGTGGGATAGCGCGCTTTGTGGCGCAACAAAACCTCACAAACTACCGTCCTTTCCGCCCTACAGGATTCGCAGGGGTCGCGTTGGGGTTGCGCAACGACCGTGAAGTGCTACTCTGGCTACGGGCTGGCACCTACACTGCTACCGATGCGCAACGTACCTATCTCGACGAGAACGGTCAGTCTGATTGGGCGTACTCCGTACCGATGCAGTCTCTCGAACCGTTGATACTGGCACCGCTCATCGATGGGGTGTATGCGGTGACGTGGTTTGACACACGGGCAGGGGAATGGGGTGCGACGGCGAGTCTGACTGCGGTCGATGGGGCTGGTGAGCTGGCGATTCCCGATTTTGTCAATGATTGTGCGGTCCGGCTGGTGCGTAAAGAAGTGTAGTGTGCGTGGGGGCATGATGAACGAATATGCAGTAATTGGGTTTGGGGCAATGACCGGGATTGCGTTGAGTTCGGCGGTGGGATTCCGCATCTTCCTGCCGTTCCTGGTGGCTGCTATTGCCACCAAGCTGGGGATTCTCAATGTCGCACCGGATTTTGCATGGCTCGGCAGTTGGCCCGCGTTGGCGGTGCTGTCTGCGGCATCGCTGAGCGAACTTGTGGCCTATTACATGCCCGTGCT
>QWQY01000129.1 GCA_003670675.1 Chloroflexota bacterium | reverse complement strand
TCGCAAGGCGATGCGCTTGTTTCATCACGCCGAAAAATTCGCGCTGCCGGTCATCTGCCTCATCGACACACCCGGTGCAGACCCGAGCATGGAGTCTGAATCACGCGGTCAAGGCAACGCCATTGCCGAGAACATTCTTATCATGGCGCAATTGCGCACACCCATCGTCAGCCTCGTCATCGGCGAGGGTGGCTCGGGCGGAGCACTCGCTATCGGCGTCACCGACCGGATCCTGATGCTCGAGCATTCGGTCTACTCGGTTGCGGCCCCCGAGGCCAGTGCTGCCATCTTGTGGCGCGACTCGTCCAAGGCACCCGACGCCGCCAAAACCATGCGCATCACCGCCCAAGACCTCAAAGATATGAACATCATCGATGCCATCATCCCCGAGCCCGAGGGTGGGGCCCACAACGACGCTGACGCTACCATCCGTCGGGCAGGCGTGAGCATCATGCAGAACATCGATGCGCTCAATGCACTGCCAACCAGTGTGCTCCTCGACCAGCGCTATCAGAAGTATCGCGTCATGGGCGCTATCAAGACCATGCCGACGAATCAATCGAGCACCGGCGAACCGTTGTCGTTCCTGTAGTTTTTCACGTCGCGCCGGCACATCCTGTGCCGGCGCGGTTTTTTTGTACAAACGAGAATGTCTGTGCCCACGACCATCCGCACGACGCTCAGCGAAGCAACCACAGCGCTGCAGTCAACATCATCCAGCGCACGCCTCGATGCTGAGCTCCTGCTCGGTCATGTGACCGGCTGGAGCCGCGCACAGCTCCTTGCGCACGCGACCGACACTATCTCCCCCGACATGGTGGCGCAGTACCACACCCTCGTCGAACGGCGGAGCCGGGGCGAATCCGTCGCGTATGTGACGAACCACCGCGAGTTCTATGGGCATGACTTCTATGTCGATGCACGGGTGCTGGTACCGCGACCCGAGACCGAGCTCTTGGTCGACTGCGCCATCGCAGCCGCTCGTATCCTCAATCCGCCTGTGATTGTTGATGTCGGCAGCGGTTCGGGCTGCATCGGGGTCGCCCTTGCGCTCGCTGGCGCAGCACCAACCATCATCGGCACCGATGTGTCGGCCGATGCACTTGCGGTGAGTGACATCAATCGCGACCGGCATGGGCTCAACGCACAGATGCATCTCATGCACGCCGATTTGTGCACGGCATGTGTACCGGTGTCGTTCATCGTTAGTAACCCACCGTATGTCATGGATGACGACGGCAATGCCGATGTGCGGCTGTACGAACCACATCTCGCACTCTTTGGCGGTGACCCAGACGGTGCAGCGGTGTACCGGCGCTTCGCCCAGCTGTTGCCGCATCATTTGCGCAGCCCGGGGTATTTCGCCTGCGAAATCGATCCGCGCCAAGCAGTCATCGTCTGCGCGTTGTTACAGACTGCCTTCCCTGCTGGCCGTGTCGTGCTGCACCATGACCTCGCTGGGCATGCCCGTGTCGTCGAGCTCTGGCTTGCGTCGTCGCGCGAGCTCACGGAGCGGTCGCACCGCTGACCATACGAGTCCAAGTGCCGTCGCCCCGACTGCCAGAACTACCCACCACGTCGGCCTCGCCACGCCCCACCACCACAGCAATCCGAGCCACAGCAACGCAGTGCCCGCCCCGTGCAACGGCACCATTGCCCGTGCGGTGTCGCGCTCGCGCAGACCGAGCACCACCGTTGCCGCAGCGGCCGCCAGGGCGGTACCCCAGGCAGCCGCTGCAACGCCATAGCTGGGAATGAACATGATATTCACCCCGAGATTAACCACTGCGGCTACCACACTGCCCCACCCGAACACCGCTGTGCGGCCATCGCGCACCGCACGAATCCCCAAGAGCATCTGCACTCCACCAAACAACGGCATGCTCGACAACGCCAGCACGTACGTGGCCGCGGGCAACGCCGCAGCGCCGCCAATGACCCACAGCAATGTAGGCGCGAGCAACACCAAGACGCCGATGAAGAGCAAAACTACAGGCATGTAGACCCGATACGACAGCGCGAGAAACGTATCGTCATTGCGGTAGCGCGGCTGCAAGGCAATCGGCTGCCAGGCGTTCTTGAGTGGTTCGATGGCAAATGCCAACAACGATGCAACCAACACCGCCAACGCATAGTGGCCGAGTGCGAGCGCATCGACCTGCGGCGCCAGCAGCCAGCGGTCCGCATACAACAATACCCAGCTGGTCAGGCTGACCGGCAACAGTGGGAGCCCCGTGCGGAGCACGGTTTTGATGACACGCACATCGACCCGTTGACCCACAAGCGACCATCCCAAGCCGATTGTGAGCATCGCCATCAGCATATTGGTGAGTGCGGCGGCCTGGACCATGCCCACCACCCCACCATCCCACCACACAACCAACCCGATCCGCGTAGATGCAGTGATAACGACTAACCCGATCATCGACCATACCACCCGGCGCACGTCGTTACGGAGCTTGAATATGCTCAAAAACAGCGTGTACACAACCGCAAACGGCAATGCACTCACCAGATAGGGCATTGCCTCGGTCGTCTCTGGGCGTGCAATAGCCTGCCCAATCAGCGGCGCACAGACCAGCAACCCAGCACCAATGACCAGCCCAAGGCTGACCACGACAATCAAGGCACTGACGATGATGGAACGCCGTTGGGTCTCGTCGTTGGTGGCACTATACATACCGGCGAGCACGGTACCGATCCCCCACAGCGCCACCGTATACGCCCCTTGCCAGAGCGACAGCAAGATATCCACGGTGCCGTACCCAGCAACACCAATGGCGCGTGTATAGAGCGGGGTGAGGCCGAGTGCCACCAGCGGCCCAATCAGGCCGACTGCGGTGTACCAGAGGGTTGTCTGTGCAAAGCGCTTCACGCCACTCCTTGCCACGATGGGTATAGGGCTTTCTGACTGTTACAATAGCACGGTATTGGTGACAAAGGAGCTCATGTGCAGTATCGTCTGTTGGCACTCGACCTCGATGGGACCGTGGTCAATCACGACCTCTCCGTCAGTCCGCGCGTCCGCAAAGCCATTGAAGCCGCCCAGCGAGCCGGCGTCATCGTGACCATTGCCACCGGGCGCATGTACGGTGCTGCGATGCCCTTTGCACGGCTGCTCGACATACAGGCCCCGCTCATCTGTTACCAGGGTGCGGTCATCCAAAACGCCAGCGATGCACATATCCGCTTTGCAGCAACCATGCCCGGTGCAGCAACCGCCGAAGCCATCGCGTATCTGCTTGCCAACGACATTTTTGTGGTTGCCTACATCGACGAGGTCTTGCACATCGCCCACAAACGACCAGAGTTGGATGTCTATCTGAGCTACCACCCCGAAGGCGCCGAGGTACGCGTCTGCGACGACCTCCAAGCCGTCGTGCATGCCCATGCGCCGACCAAAGTGCTCTTTGTGGCCCAACCCGAGCAGGTCGCGCCACTGTTGGCCGAACTCGCTGCCCGTGTCGGCGATCGACTGGTGACGACCCAATCCCATGCACTCTTTGGTGAGTTGACGGCACTCGGGGTCAACAAAGGGGTCGCGCTAGCAGAGTTAGCACGGCAACTCGACATCCCCCGCGATGCCGTCGTGGCGATCGGCGATCAGGCAAATGATCTCGAAATGGTCGAATGGGCGGGCCTCGGCCTCGCCATGGGGAATGCCATCGCGCCGCTCAAAGCAGTCGCCAACCACATCCTCCCGACCATCAACGAAGACGGGGTGGCAGTCGCCATCGAACAATTCATCTTGTAGCACTGCGTCGTTTTGGGTACACGAAAAACGCTTTCGACAGTTGTCGAAAGCGTTTCGTTGCATTGACTCGGGCAATCTTCTATACTAAAGATTAGCGCGAGCGATACATGGTGCGCAAGCATTTGGTGCAGACGCTGACTTGTACCTGAAGGCCACCCTCGAGGGTCAATGTGGTGCGCTGGATGTTTGCCTTGAAGGTACGATTGGTGCGAGGGGCGCGACGGAACCAACCACCGGTTGCTTGGTGACGGATGTTCCGACCGAACGTCAATCCCTTATCGCAGATTTGGCACTTCGCCATGGGAACTCCTCCTCAGGAGACGGCTCGCCGACTCAATTAGCATGTGACACACTAATGAAAGATGATACCATACATACCCAAGACACGCAAACGCACGCGACGACGGATGCCTATCTGACACTCACGCATCGCGCCGTAGCGAACTTTATCGTCCATGTGTTGCGCCAACACCCTGCGGTGTTGGCCATTGGACAACCAGCGACACCGATCACCGCAGACGATGCCTGGCAGGCGATACAATTACCCAGCATCACCGATGTAACCGTCCTCGTCACCATGGGTGCAGAGGTCGACCTGACCGCACAGCGCCAACTGCTCCAGGCAGAACTCACGCAACGCCTCGGTAACTGGCTCGAGCGGCCCGTAGCGATTATCATCCACGTCACCGCCGTTGCACCCGTCGTCTGAGGTTATTCCTCTATCAGGGAGAATACTGTGCCCCGCATCAAAATTGTCACCGACAGCACCGCCGATATCCCCGCCGAGTTGGCGAACGAACTCGATATTAGTATCATCCCTTCACAAGTGCAGTTTGGTGACCAGGCATTTCGTGTCGGTACCGAACTGAGCAACGAACAATACTATCAACTCATTTCCGATGGACGGCTCCGTCCGCGCTTTTTGCCGCCAAGCACGGTCGATATCGACAACGTATTCCGCAAATTGACCGTCCAACACGACTACATCTTTTCGATTCACATGGCGACCCAACTCACGCCGATATATCGCACGGTCCAGCAACTACCGTCACGCATCCCGGCGACTGCCGCCAAAATCCGGGTCGTCGACAGCAAGTCGTTCTCTGCAGGGCTGGGGACAATTGTCACGCGCGCCGCCCGCGCCATCCAAGACGGTGCCTCGCCTTCCGAAGTCGAACGCCTCATCGCCGATACGGTTGGGCAGACACACTTCGTCTTTTTTGTCGACACGATCGATGCACTCGAACAAGCGGGTTGTCTCGAATACGCCAACAGTGCCATCAGCACGCTCCAACGCATCAAACCACTCTTGCTCCTCGACGACGGCGAAATCGTCCTCTACGAGCGTACCCGCACCCGGACCAAAGCCATCGAAGGTTTGGCCACTTTTGTCGAAGACTTCCCCAAAGTCCAAGCCGTCACCGTGCTGTATAGCACCGCCGCCGAAGATGTCGAGAAGTTCCTCGAGCGCCTCGATCCGATTTTTCCACGGGCAGATGTCACGACCATCCAAATGAATCCAAGCAACGCAGCAATACTGGGACCGGGGGCCATGGGAGTGTCCGTTTATGAAGGAATCGCCTGATCCGCTGTTGCTCCGCGACGCTATCAAATCGCTCGGCAACGCCCTGCGTGCCGAACAAAAATGTTCCTATGCCAACACCAGTCAATCAACCGGTCTCGATGCATTCATCGACGACTGGTTGTGCGATTACCCGGGCGTCGCGCAATACCCACCGCTGACCGTCGTTGTCAACGCCCTACGTGGCTACGACGCTCTCAGCATGCACACCCGCCAGCAACGTGGCGAAGCAGGCCTCAGGGCGCTCCTGGCTCTCTACAACGCGACAACCACCGCGGTCGATGGTGATTCCCCTGCGCAGCCACCAGCTCCCAAGAGCGAACGTGCGCGTCCACCGCAACCCGCCCCCTCACCGGCAGCACTCGTACGCCCTGCGCCACCGGCACCCGCGCCCACGGCAAAGGCAGCCGCCAAACCCAAGAAGACTACCACCGTTCCCACCAGCGGCACGCCGGTGACCCTGAATTCGGCACTC
>QWQY01000128.1 GCA_003670675.1 Chloroflexota bacterium | reverse complement strand
GACAAAATCGTTGATGGCGCTGATTTGATTCATGACGGGTCCGTGATCAGGCGGCTTTGCGTTGGGGTTTGCGGCATCCGGGGCCGGCGTGGGTCATCTCGACGAGGTATTTATGCATGTCCCAGGCGCCGGTCGGGCAGCGTTCGGCGCAGAGGCCGCAGTGCAGGCAGACGTCTTCATCCTTGGCCATGATGCGGCCGGTCATGCGCAGCGGCTCGGAGGTGTAAAGCCCCTGGTCGGGATGCAGTGACGGCGCGGTCAGCCGCTGGCGCACATCGGCTTCCTCGCCGTCCGGCGTGAAGGTGATGCAGTCCATCGGGCAGATGTCGACGCAGGCATCACACTCGATGCACAGCTTCGGCGCGAACACCGTTTGCACGTCGCAGTTCAGGCAGCGCTGGGCCTCGGCGAAGCCGGACTTCGGATCGAAACCGAGTTCGACTTCGACCTTGATGTTCTTCAGCGTCAGCTTCTGATCCTGCCAGGGCACCTTGTGGCGCAGCGCGGCGGAGACGTCGTTGTCGTAGCTCCACTCGTGGATGCCCATTTTCTGCGACATCACCACGACGGCCGGCAGCGGACGGTCTTTCAGTTCTTCGCCGGTCAGCATCTTGTCGATCGACACCGCGGCTTCGTGGCCGTGGGCGACTGCCCAAATGATGTTCTTCGGGCCGAAGGCTGCGTCGCCGCCGAAAAACACTTTCGGGTTGGTCGACTGGAAGGTCACCTTGTCGACTACCGGCATGTTCCACTTGTCGAATTCGAGACCGGCATCGCGCTCGATCCAGGGGAAAGCGTTTTCCTGGCCGATCGCAACCAGCACGTCATCACATTCAACAAACTGGTCGGGTTCGCCGGTCGGCACCAGATTGCGGCGGCCCTTGGCGTCGTATTCCGCCTTGACCTTCTCGAAGGTCATGCCGACCAGTTTGCCGTTTTCAACTTTGCAGGACTTCGGCACCATGAAGTTGAGGATGGGAATGCCTTCTTCGATGGCGTCTTCCTTTTCCCAGGGGCTGGCTTTCATTTCTTCGTAGCCGGAGCGCACGATGACCTTGACGTCTTCGCCGCCGAGGCGCTTAGCCGAACGGCAGCAGTCCATTGCGGTGTTGCCGCCGCCGAGCACGATCACTTTCTTGCCGATCTTGTCGATGTGGCCGAAGGACACGCTGGCCAGCCAGTCGATGCCGAGGTGCACGTTTTTCGCCGCTTCTGCGCGGCCGGGTACATCGAGGTCGCGGCCGCGCGGTGCGCCGGTGCCGACGAATACCGAGTCATAACCTTCAGCGAGGATTTTTTTCAGGCTGTCGACCCGTTCACCGGTGCGCATCGTGATGTTGCCGATGCCGGTGATATAGCCGACTTCTTCGTCGATGACCGCTTCCGGCAGACGGAAACGCGGAACCTGCGAGCGCATGAAGCCGCCCGCTTTCGGATCGGCTTCATACACGGTGATGTCATAACCCAGCGGCGCGAGGTCGCGCGCGACGGTCAGCGAAGCCGGGCCACCGCCGATGCAGGCGATGCGTTTGCCGTTTTTCTGTTTCGGCGCTTTCGGCATGCGTGCCGCGACATCATCCTTGTTGTCGGCAGCGACGCGCTTGAGCCGGCAGATCGCAACGGGTTCGGCCTTCGGGCCGTCTTCATGCGCAGTCGGCTTGCGCATTTCGACGTTGCCTTCCTCGACACGGCCGCGGCGGCAGGCAGGTTCGCAGGGGCGGTCACAGGTGCGGCCGAGAATGCCGGGGAACACATTCGATTTCCAGTTGACCATGTAGGCGTCGTCGTAACGGCCTGCCGCGATCAAGCGGATGTATTCGGGGACGGGGGTGTGGGCCGGACAGGCCCACTGAAAAACGACAACTTTATGGAAGTAATCGGGGTGCGAAATATCAGTCGGCTTCAAAAAAGGCTCCTGCTGCGGTGTCGCCACAATTCTTTGTTTTTATTCGCCTATTTGGACCTTCGGGGGGCGTGCCCAAAAGTGCCGAAAGTCTACCCCTTTGGCAGGGGAAAAAAAAGCGAAAAACGTCGGGGTTTGCCTCAGATCAATACCCCTGCAAACGACGCGGACAGAAGGTGGATTTCCGGACGGGAAACGACCGCCCCGGAGGGCGGTCGTTGCGGGGTCAGGATTCTGCGGTTTTACCGTCAATCACGCGCAGTGAAGGGCGATGCGCCGGTGCCCGCAATTCATGCTTGTCGGCGAACAGCAGGCATTGCGGACCGATCTCCTCAATGGTGTTGCAGCCCAGCAGGGCCATGTTGCGGTGGATCTCGTCGCGGTAAATCGCTAGGGCGCGCGCTGCGCCCGCTTCGCCTCCGGCAGCCACGCCATAGAGGGTGGAGCGGCCAACCATCACCGCATTGGCACCCAGTGCCAGCGCCTTGACCACATCGCTGCCGCGGCGGATGCCGCTGTCCATGAAAATAGTCGTGCGCTTGCCCACGGCATCAACGATTTCCGGCAGCACTTCGATCGGAGAGACGATGCCGTCGAGGTTGCGGCCGCCATGGTTGGAGACGTCGATGCCATCGGCTCCGTGATCGACCGCAGTCATCGCATCCTGCGGGTCGAGTATGCCCTTGACGATCAGCTTGCCCGGCCAGATCTTGCGCAGCGCATCAAGGTCAGCCCAACTGATCGAGTCGGTACGCAGGCTGGCACGTCCAGGCGGGCCCTTGGTCATTTTCGCCTTGGCGGCTTCCGGATAGTTGGCATACATCGGCATGCCGGTGGTCATCAGGTAGCGCGCCATGACGCCCATCAGCCAGCGCGGATGGGTGGCCATGTCCCACATATTGCGCGCGTTGAAACTGAACGGCAGTGTGAAACCGTTGCGCAGATTGTATTCCCGGTTGCCCGAGGACACGCCGTCGACCGTGACCACCAGCGTCTTGTAGCCCGCAGCTTTGGCGCGATTGACCAGTTCGTGGGACATCGAGCGGTCCGGCCACAGGTAGAGCTGGAACCACAGGTCGCCACCGGCCTCGTCAGCGACGCGTTCCATCGCGGTGATCGAACCGGTAGCCAGCGTGAAGGGGATGCCGGCTGCGCGAGCGGCCTTGGCCAGCTTGATCTCACCTTCGTGCCAGAGCAGACCGGCGACGCCGGTGGGTGCAATGACCAGCGGCATCTTGTACTTGGTGCCGAAAATGGTGGTGTCCTGGGTGCGCTTGGAAACGTCGACAAAAGTGCGCGTGCGGAAGCGGATGCGGTCGAACACCGCGCGGTTGTTACGCAGCGCGATTTCATCTTCGGTGCCGCGATCGACGAATTCAAAAAAACCTTTCGGCACACGCTTCAGCGCGATGTCGCGCAGGTCGAATATGTTGTAGGCCTTCAGGTTGTCGCTCATGGATATTGCTCCTGGGTGATCAGTTGCGTTTGAAGTCGTGCAGGGATTTTGCCAGAGTACCGTCCGCCCGTTTGAGCACGCGCGTTGCGGCCCGGGTATTGCCGAACGTCGGCACGTACTGCGAATGTTTGCCGGCGCCGCCGGTGACGATGATCACCAGGTCTTCCGGTTTCGCGAACATGCGAACGGGGGCATCCAGCGGCGCGTCGGCATATTGCGCGGCCAGCTTGCGGCGGAAGCGCCGCTCAATGGTGTCTTTGGAGAAGCGGGACAGCGGCAGGGTGGCGTGTTCAAACAGCCATTGGCGCACATCGGCCTTGCTCATACTGTCATTGGCCACCGTGGCGGCATGCTCGGGGCCGAAGGCAAGCAGGGGCTGGCCGGCGTAGTAGGGATTGTTTGAGCCGGTGATGGTCATGGTGCCTGCAACCATCGTTAATATGCCCTCGGCATTGAGGCTCTCATGATCATTGACGTTGTGCGGGCTTTCCGCAGCGATGACCGTGACTGCTGTTGATTCGCGCGGGAAACCCAGTTCGACATGCAGCGGGTCCCACGGGCTCTGTTCTTCGTTTTCGGCGACGCAGAAGGTGAACTTCGCCGGCGTGCCCGTCGTCGCCATGTCGCCGGTGCCAGGAATCGCGGCGCCAATATTGACCAGCGCAAGTCGCACCGCGCGGCCGATCACGGCATTGGCGCGGAAGTAGTTGCCCATCGCATTCTGGCCGGCGTTGAGTCCGGCTTCTTTTGCAGCAGGCCCGTTGAAAATCAGCATCGGCGTGCAGGGATGCGTCGTCGCCTGGGTGCCGTAGAGGTTGTACTGCTCGTCGGCCAGCGCTTCCAGCGCCAGCAGCACCAGCGGGAAATGTTCGGGTTTGCAGCCGGCCATTACCGCGTTGGCGGCAATGCGTACCGGCGTCGCCGCGCCGAAACGCGGCGGGATGTTCAGCACCGGTTTGTCGAGGTCGCGGTCGCAGTAAGCGAGCATGCGTTCGACGCGTTCGGCGGTGGGCGGGATGACCGGCAGTCCGTCGCTCCAGCCCCTGCTGCACATCAGGTCAAAGACGGCCTCGGGGTCGTCGTCGCAGGCGATCAGCGCGCCGGGTTTCTGCTGCAGTGTGTCGAGAAGGCTCATGCCTGCTTTTCCTTGATCGCCTTGATCGCGCGGATTAGCTGCGGCAGCGCCACGTCGGCGCGTTCGCGTACTTTTTCCATGCTCAGCCCGCCCAGCGGGTGTTTGATTTCCAGCAGCGGCAGGTCAGGCACGCCGAACACCTTGGCCTGCGCGCTGCCCAGTTTCATGAAGGTATCGGAACAGATCACGGCGGCGATCAGGCCGCGTTTTCTCAGTTGAGCCATGTCGTGGACACTCCACGACGTGCACGACCCTCAATCGGCCATGGCACTGACAACGAGGTCGGCCTCCCTGGCGAGTTGGTCGAGAATGGCATCGGGGGCAGGGCGGCTGGAAGCGGCCTTGCGTGTCATCACCACCGAATCCACCTTGAATTCCTTTTTCACGCCTTCGATGATCATGTTCAGCAGATGATCGGCGTTGCCCTTGGTGTTATCGAGTATGCCGAGGCGGATGCCGGATTCGCCGAGCGTGCGGTTGGCATTCAGCTGTTCCGCTTTTTCGACCGGCGCATCCGGCACTACGAGAAAAATCTTTCCCATTGCTGTCTCCTGTTGCTCCATTGTGCTGCGGGAAAACGATTGCTTCTGTTTTCCGTATCAGTTGAGCTTGATGCCCGCGGCCTTGAAAACCGGCGGCCATTTCTGCAGTTCTTTTTTGACGAAATCGGTGAACTGGTCCGGGCCCAATGCAACCGGATCAAAGCCGCTGGCTTCCATTTGCGTGTTGACGTCCGGCAGTTTGCTGATGCGCGCCATTTCACCATGCAGTTTGTCGACGATGGGACGGGGTGTTTTGCCCGGCGCCAGTACGCCGTAGAAACCCTCAACGGCATAACCGGGCAATCCGGCTTCGGCCACAGTGGGCACATCGGGCAATGCCTTCACGCGTGCTCCTGATCCGACAGCGATCGCACGCAGCCGGCCGGATTTCAGGAATGGTATCGCTGCACCCGGCGCGGTCATCAGCATATGTACCTGGCCGCTGACCAAGGCCGCGGTCGAGTCACCCGCGCCCTTGTACGGCACATGCACCATCTGGATGCCGGCCATGTGCTTGAGCAGTTCAATCGACAGATGGCCGCCGGTGCCTGCGCCTGATGAGGCGTAATTCAGATCGCCGGGTCGTGACTTGGCCAGCGCGATCAGCTGCTTGACGGTTTTGACGGGCAGCGACGGATGCACGACCAGCACGTTGGGAGAATAGGCCAGCAAGGTGATGCGCTCAAAATCATTCAGAGTCTCATAAGGCAGCGTCGAATACAGGCTTGGATTGAGTGCGTAGCCGGTAGCGACGATCAGAATCGTATGGCCGTCGGGCGGCGCCTTGGCGACGATTTCCGAGCCGACGATG
>QWQY01000127.1 GCA_003670675.1 Chloroflexota bacterium | reverse complement strand
GCTATGCTGCGGTGATTGCGCTGCCTGCCGCACCACTGCGGATTTCTCAACGCGGGTACGACCAAGCAGTGTTGGTAGCGCAGGCTGTGGCCCGCAGACTCGGTGTGCGGTATTGTGCAGGGCTTATCCGTACGCGTGACACCACTGCGCAAGCACACCTCACCCGTGCGCAGCGGGCGGCGAATGTTGCAGGTGCGTTTGGCTGGCAGGGCGCGGTCCCGGACGGGCGGGTGTTGCTGGTCGATGATATTTGTACGACTGGCGCGACGCTGCGCGAGGCAATCCATGCGTTGCACGCAGGCGGCATCCAAGACGTAGATGTAGCGGTTATTGCGCGGGGAAAGACAAAATGACTCCCGTTCGGTTGAACGGGAGTCACGGTGTGGTTGGTTTATTCTTCTTCGACGTCGTCGTGTTTGGATTCGTCTTTGGCCAAATCGCCTAAGCTGATTTCCTTCTCACCATAAGTTGCCTTGGGAGCAGGACCAGTGCGTGGTTTGGCTTTCTTCGAACCGGGGAACTCGTCGATGTCTTCGTCTGCGTCGCTGTTTTCTTCGCCGCCGTCGAAGGTGTCATCGTCGTCTTCATACGACAAACGTGGCATTTCTTCTTCTTCGTCGTAGCCGCTTCCGATGCCACCCTCTTCGATTTCTTCGTCGGCGAGATCCAGCAATGGTGCTTTGTCTTCGTCGATGAGCTTGCCCGGGAACGACACTTCGCCACGATGATCAGGGTTGTGATAGACCTCGCGAACGACCAAATCGACGTGGTGATAGTGCTCGCTGACACGCCACACGATGGCTGCGTAGCGATTACCGGCACGCATAAATCGAATAATGCGTTGCGCGACCCGTGGCTCGAGGCGACCAATGAGCTTGTCATTGCTGTCATAGACGTCGATCGCGTTGGCGTCTTCGGGGATTGCATCGATGGCGTAGTGAACCGATGGGATCGAATCGAGTGTCGTGAGCGTCGACGTGACCACGACCGCTTTGACGGCTGGTTCAATAGCTGCAGCAGCAGACGTGGCTTTGCCTGCCTTGGGCTTCGCTGATTTCTTGAGGACTTGTGGTTCGTTCTGATCTTCGACCAGGTCGTTGTCCTGCTCGCCTTTGTTCTCGATATCAGCGCTGACTTTCGCGCTTGTTTTTGCTGACCGGGCACCTTGCTTCGTCAGTGGTGCTGATCCCTTCGCAACAGGGTTTTCACCGCGATTTTCGGTATCTTCTTTGACGCCGGCGAGCTTCATGTAGACCACTTCGCCGGGGAGCAACGACAGTGGCTCGGGCTGATCGATGTGAATCGTGGTGAGGATGGACTTGCCGGTTTCGATGACGAAATTGCGCATTTCGACATACGTGCGGGTTTTGGTCGGTTGTGATTCGGTTTTTTCGATCACACTCAAGGCGCGACGGGCAATGGGATTGAGTTCGTTGTATTCGAGTACCAGCGCATATGTCCGTTTGGCAGCTTCGACATCGCCACTTTCGTAGTAGGCTTTGGCGAGGCGGTTCAGTGTCTCGACGTCTTTTTCGTCGAGCGACAGCATATCTTCGTTGGCAATAATCGCATTGCCCCAATCACCCTGGATTGCATAGTTGACGGCGACGGTTTGCATGCGTCGGCGCTGTCGTACCAGTTCGTCTTTTTTACTCATCATCACTCCTTTGCCTGCCGGCATTAGGTTCGGGCGCATCCAAGTTCAGGATGGTTCACACACGATAAAACGAGCGTTAGTGCGAATGCATTGTTACCTGCATGGGCAATCATGCTCGGAATGATACTCTTGCTGTGCTGGCGTACCCAGCCAAGGACTAATCCCATGGCAAATGTCTGCAGGACAAGGGTGATACTCCCAGTGCTGGCAGACCATGTATGTGCACCTGCGAACAGTGCTGCACTCAGCACGACCACGATAGTTGGCCTAACAAGCCCCTCGAGACGACCATACACATAGCCGCGGAAGAGGATTTCCTCTGCGCAAGGGACAATCACTGCTGCCACCAGCAGAAAAGCCACTTGCCCCGCAGTATCCCCTGCTTCTAATGGGAGCAGGGCGATCTGGTTGTGTGTCTTCCCCGCCAGGGCCGCAATGACACCAACCACGAGATTGCCTGCAAGAACCACGGGCAAGGCAATCACGCTTGCCATGACGACACTGCGGATATCGGGCGGTGCCCCGAGCAGCAGTCGCCAATCCGATGCGGAACGCCAGCGCAGAAATCCGACGACCAGACCATTCTGGATAATCAGTACCGCACACACCGCCCAGATCCCCAGCTCGGTGAGTGACACAGTCCCCGCGGGAACAGCACCAATCCAACGAGCGCCATATACCACCCCGAGCGAAGACCCTACTGCACACAGGAGGCAGACGGCAATGTCAACGCAGAGTGTCAGCCACTGTTTAGTCAGGGCTGACCTCACCGATGACGTCACCAGAGAGAGACCATGGGCTCGTATGCGAGACCCGCACACGTGCCACGCGGCCACGCCACTCGTCAGGGCTGGCGAAAAAGACCAGCTGATTGCCACTCGAACGACCGCGCCATTTGCCTTTGCTCTCGGCTTCGACCAAGACCTCCACAACGGCGTTGAGCAATCGTGCACTGCGTTCGGTCGCGATGCCTTCTTGGACGCGTTCGAGCTCGATCCGGCGTTGTGCCTTGACACCTTCGGGTACGGCTTGGACCGGGTCTTCTTCGAGCGTCGCAGCACGGGTGCCGGGTCGCGAAGAAAACGCCGCTATATGAATCTTGTCGAAGTGGAGTTCTTTGACAAGCTCGACCGTCGCTTGGAATTCCTCATCCGATTCGCCGGGGTGACCGACGATGATGTCGGTGCTCAGTGCGATATCCGGCATGACGCGGCGCAAGCTCGCAGCGAGTTCGCGATAGCGCTGGACGGTGTATCCACGACGCATGCGCTTGAGCATTGCGTCATGGCCGTGTTGGATGGGAAGATTGATTTCGCGGGGGCATTTGGGCAGACTGGCCATGGTCTGCATCAGTCGTTCGTTGATCCATGCAGGATGCGAGGTCAAAAACCGCAATCGGACCAACCCTGGCACCGCATGCACGGCGGTCAAAAGGTCTGCAAGCTCGGGCCGACCGGGCAGGTCATGCCCCCACGAATCGACAATTTGACCGAGCTAGGTTATCTCTTTGGCGCCGCGTGCCACAATGCGTGTCACTTCGTCCACTATTTCGGCAAGCGGGCGGCTGATTTCTTTGCCACGGCGCAAGGGAATCACACAATACGAACACGACATATTGCAGCCGTATTGGATGGGTACATGGACCGTGACCGGTGGGGTAGTCCAGTCTGCAACAGGCAGGGCTGGCTCGTCCATCGTGTAAATGGCGTTGGGCGCGAGCGCAACAACCTCGTCGACAGCGGAGGGTGAGACAAAATGGTCGACGATGGGAAGCCGTTGCTTGAATATTGAGGTGTTCTCGGGGCCGACCATGCACCCCCAGAGGACGATTTGCATTTCCGGGTTCTCGCGTTTGACGCGTTGCAAATCGCCGAGTTTGCCGATGATACGCTCTTCGGCAGACGCTCGCACACTACACGAGTTGAGCACCACAAAACTGGCGTCTTCGGGCCGTGCAGCGGGTGCGTACCCGACACTCTGCAGACCACTCTCGAGCCGTTCTGAGTCCGAGATGTTCATTTGACAGCCGACGGTCCACACATAATAGCGACGCTCGCGTGGTGTGTCATCACGCGAAGTCGTCGCCGGTGCGCTCATCATGAGAGGGATATCCTGCATCTGCCGATACATCCTTGCTCGATACTACTAAAAAGTAAGTATAGCACAAGTCGAGGTGCGGTTTACCAAATCAACATCGGTAAATCGGTGTTGACGCTCATCTGTGCGCCTTCCATCAGGGAGTTGAGGCACTTCATCGTCGCATGCTTTGGTGACACATCGAATTGCTGCATCAACCCACGCAACATGTGGAGCTCGCGGAGCAATGCAGGTGCGGAGCCAAACGAAAACAATTCGACATCATCTTCGTCCGGATCTTCACCTTCTGCATCTGCTTCGGGCAAAAACCAAATGGGTTCGGGGAAGTCGATGGGCAAGTAATACCCGTCGATTGCTTGATGTTTGATGAGATGTGGGAACTGCGTATCGATTTCGTCTTCCCAGATTTGTTCGAGCAGTGGATCGACGTCATCTTCTTCTTTGGACGGTCGATTCAAAATGGACTGGAAAGCCATGCCGTTTTCGAGATATGCGGCGACCAGGCAGAGGCGATCGAGGTCAACCCCGTGACGAATGCCACCCTCCCAGATGTTGGTGCCGGGGTTCGCCATCAAATCGATGATGATTTCTTCGCTACGCAACAAATCTTGAATTTCTTGCACCCATTCACGCTCAGACTCGAACGCTGCACGGTCTTCTTGGGGAGTAACAGTGAAAATTGACCCGACGACGAGGTTCAATTCATAATCTTGCTCATCGTAGCGCGGTGATTGCGATTTATTGCTCACAAGAGGCTCCTCTATGGATGTTTCATAACGTGATAAGCATACACAATCACAGCCCAATGCGCAACGCCATGACGTTGGCCCGTGCGGAACGAATGACCGCTCCGACGCGTCTCGTAGATACACGCAGGACTCCTGCAGTGTAAAATAATGCGAATGAAGTCACAGGGTAGTATATGCGTCACATTGTTGTCGGTCTCTTGGCGTTCGTCATGCTCATCGGTGTATATCTCCCAGCTCAGGCAGAAGTGCTCTATACCCCACGTATTGTGGGCGGTTCAGAAGCAGTTCCCAATGAGTTCCCGTTTATGGCGTATCTCTATTGGTCGAGCGGGATTACCAGTCACCGCTGTGGTGGGACGCTCTTGAGCCCGACATGGGTGATGACGGCTGCGCATTGCGTGTCTGGGTACGGTGCGTCTTCGTTTCGCGTAGCAATGGGGATGCATTCACGCTACGGGGTCAACCCATATGCGCAGACGAGCGCCATTAAACGAATTATTAATCATCCCAATTACAATCCCAGCAATTTTGACTATGACATTGCGTTGCTCGAACTCGTTACTCCGATGACCATGACGGCACAGGTAGGGTTGGCTGAGCCGGGATTTTTGCCGGGATCGTCTGCACTGTATGCAGATGGTGTGTCAGCGGTCGTAGCAGGCTGGGGGACGACATCGTACGGCGGGAGTTCGGCTTCTAGCCTGCTCAAAGTCAGCGTACCCATTGTCCAGAATGACCGTTGCGACGATGCCTACGGGTTACTGAGCACCCCACAACCCATCACTAGTCGCATGGTCTGCGCTGGGGACTACGACGTTGGCGGGATCGACGCCTGTCAAGGTGATAGCGGCGGACCGTTGTTTACGGTGAACGCAGGGACGTTCACGGTAATCGGCATTGTGAGCTCGGGCGAAGGGTGTGCCTGGAAGGACTATCCGGGGATTTATACCCGGGTATCTTTTTTCGAAAGCTGGATAACGTCCTATACTGGTACGTTGGGACCCGTCGAGACGCTGACGCCATCATTGTCGCCGACCGCATCCCAAACACGTACCCCAACCCGCACAGCATCAATTACCGCCACCCGCACCGCGACGCGTACCCCGACTGCCACGATGACGCCGACGGTCACACCGACCCCGCTACCCAGAGCAGTCAAGCATGTCGCGAGCGGTGCGTCTTTTAGTGTAGCGGTGCTGTACAACGGGTCGTTGATTTCGTGGGGACTAAATTCACAAGGTCAGTCGAGCATCCCGCTCGGCCTCGCGCGCGTGTTGTTTGACGATGTCGCTGCGGGCAACAACTATACCATTGCGTTGAGCCGCACCGGCCGGGTCTACGGTTGG
>QWQY01000126.1 GCA_003670675.1 Chloroflexota bacterium | reverse complement strand
AGGTCGATGTCTGGTAGATGGGGAACGAAACCGCACCGGTCTGCGGGTCGGGTTCTTGGCCGACGTGGATGGCCCGGGTGGCGAACCCGGCGCTCTTGAGGTGGGGTTGTTCTGTCATCGCAATACTCCTTCGTCCATCGTCGAATGTACCTGTATCTGTATCACTCAGAAATTGTTCCTCTGTGTTGCATCCATGCCAGTGCGCATGCGTGGGTACGGGTCACAGATGCGGGTCAAACGCGTGCACCACCCGCGCTTCGAGTTCACGCAGACGGTGCAGGTCGGACGGTGCACTGTGGGCGGCATATGCCTCTGAAATACGTTGGAGCCACGCGTTGCGCAGGCCAGGGCGTGTCTGCCCCGCCTGCACCCAGGCAATATCTGCCTCGAGGAGCGCTGCCAGTAGGTCAATCGCCGTATAGCGTGCCGTCTTCATCGGCAGGCGGTCCCGTTTTGCATCGGGGTAGCTGGTACCAGCAACGAGCTGCGGTGGCTCGAGGTTAAACATCCCGGCGAGCAAAACGACGGTGCGTTCGCTGGGGACGGACAAGCCCATTTCGATGTGCGACACGGCCACGCGCGACACCGCCAGCCGTTCGGCCAGCTGTTCTTGGGTCCAGCCGCGTTCGCTGCGCAGGCGGGCGATTTTGCGGCCGAGGGATTCACGCGGGTCTATCAGCGTCATGTCAGATACCCCGCTAATTGACTTAGCAGACAACTATGCATGTCTGTAGTATAAATGAATACAGTGTTTCAGCATATCGAGGGCATCATGGCAAAAAAGCGCGCACTCATTACCGGAATTACCGGCCAAGACGGTTCATATCTGGCAGAATACCTGCTCGAGCAGGGTTATGACGTCATCGGCATGATCCGCCGTTCGAGTACGGTCAACTTCGAGCGCATCCACCATATCCAAGACAAAGTCACCCTGGTCGCTGGCGATTTGCTCGACGAAGTGTCAATGATTCACCTGCTCCGCGAGCATCGCCCATCCGAGGTCTACAATCTCGCCGCCCAGAGCTTCGTGCAGACGTCGTTCAGCCAGCCGGTGTTCACCGGTGAAGTGACCGGTCTCGGGGTGACCCGTATCCTCGACGCGGTGCGTGTGGTCGATCCCGGCATCCGCTTTTATCAGGCCAGTTCGTCCGAGATGTTCGGCAAGGTGCAGGCTGTCCCACAAACCGAAACAACGCCGTTCTACCCACGGTCACCCTACGGTGTCGCCAAACTCTATGGCCACTGGATTACCGTGAACTACCGCGAGAGCTACGACATGTATGCCTGTAGCGGTATTTTGTTCAACCACGAAAGCCCGCGCCGTGGGTTGGAGTTTGTCACCCGCAAAATCACCAATGCTGTGGCTCGGATCAAACTTGGCAAAGACAAAGAACTCCGTTTGGGTAACCTCGACGCCAAGCGTGACTGGGGCTACGCCAAGGACTACGTACGTGCCATGCATTTGATGTTGCAGCAAGACACTGCGGACGATTACGTCGTTTCGACCGGCGAAACCTACTCGGTGCGGCGCTTCTGCGAAATTGCGTTCGGTCATGTCGGCCTGAACTACCAAGACTATGTCGTTATCGACGAGCGCTTCTATCGCCCTGCCGAAGTCGATTTGCTGGTCGGTGATCCTGCCAAGGCCAATAAAAACCTCGGCTGGAAGCCCGAAGTCACCTTCGAACAGCTCGTCACCATGATGGTTGATTCGGACCTCCAAGCCAACAAATAGGATACACGGTTCTGAGTACAGGTCTGAGGTTGGATGCAGAGCGTCCGCCTTGGACCTGTTTTTTGAATGATGAATTACGAATGATGAATTATGAATGATGAATTGTCTCACTGAAGATTCGATGCGCGCCATGAGGAAGGGTAAGTGACTGACGAGACATGGTGATGGCGGTCGAGGTCGGGAAATGCGTGTGAGGACGGGAGATGTGTGCGAGTTCGTCATGCCCCACGGAGCGGGGTACTCGCCCTTGTGTCGATGCATGACCGCGGGCAAACAGGGGCTACGTATACGTCGCCCGTAGGTTCAAACAACGGCAGGCGAGTTCGTCATGCCCCGCGGAGCGGTGTACAGTGAGCGACAGCTCGCTCCAACAAAATCTGTCCGGAACTGATAACTGATACCTAATCACTGATACCTGATAACTGCATCCTGTTATAATTGCGTGCAGAACAGCAACCCACAATCAAAGGACACGCAATGAGCAATGCAACGATGCACGGGCTCGTCTACCGCGGCCCACGCGAACGCACGCAGATCGAAGAGGTCGCCGTGCCGTCACCTGCTGCCGGTCAGGTGTTGATGAAGGTCGGCGCAGTCGGGGTCTGTGGTACCGACATCCACGTCTGGCAGGGTGACAACCACCAGATGGAAGGGCCGCGTATCCTCGGTCACGAATTCGCAGGGGAAGTGGTCGCACTCGGCGCTGGCGTCAGCGAATTCCGCGTCGGCGAGCGCGTTGTCTCCGAGACTGCTTCGTGGGTCTGCGGCGTCTGTCCATACTGCCGTGCCGGTCAATACAACGTCTGCCCCACCCGCAAAGGGTTCGGATTTGGTGCCGATGGCGCGATGGCCAACTACGTCCTCAGCCGCCCAGCGATTTTGCACCGTATCCCCGATCGCGTCTCGATGGCTCATGCGTCGATGACCGAGCCGGGTTGTGTCGCCTATAACGCGATTTTTGAGAAAAGCCGGCCCCGCCCGGCCGACCACGCCGTCGTCCTTGGACCCGGCCCCATCGGCCTGATGTGTATCGCCATGCTCCGCATAGCCGGCGTGGGTCGCATCAGTGTCATTGGGTTGCGTCGCGACGGCCATCGCCTCGACCTCGCCAAAACCATGGGCGCAGACGACGTCCTCGTCGCCGACGAGATGGATGCCGTCAAGGCCGTCATCGACACAGGGGATGGGTTCGGGGCACATCTGGTGGTGGACGCCGTCGGCGTCTCCAAAACCCTCGATCAATCGCTCGACATGGTCCGCCCCAACGGCCAAATCACCAAAATCGGCTGGGGTCCTGCCCCGGTTGGATTCAGCCTCGACCGCCTCATCATCAAGGCTGCCACATTGCAGGGCTCGTTCAGTCATCTGCACGGCACCTGGGAGCGTGTGTTGGCGTTGATGGGTACGGGTCAACTCAATGTCGCCCCACTGGTGACCGAGTTCGACCTGCACGACTGGCATGAGGGCTTTATGGCTATGGAAGAATTGACCATCCCCAAAGCGGTCTTGCGCCCCAATGGTTCGGTCGCCTAATACGGAGGGGCTATGTCGCTTCACATCGGTCAGAACCCCATCGGATTGGCTGCCTATTCGTTCCCCTGGCGCTGTGGCTTTGCGGGTGCAGGCAGCGATCGCGTCTGCGCGCGGCCGTATGACGCCCACGCGTTGCTCGAGTTGGCTTCGTACTACAACATGGCCACCGTCGAGATCCCGGTGGACATCATCCGTGATCAATCCGATATCGGTCTCGCCGAGTTCCGCCGCCGCGCCGATTCGTTGGGTATCAACATCGTCGTCGACGGAGCGGTCATCGATCAGGCTATGTTGACCGCGTTGCTCCCCAAGGCTGCCATCCTCGGTGCCAAGGTGGTCCGCGTGATGCTCAGCGGCATGCTCGAAGGTGCCCGGGCGACCTTCCCGGGGGGTTGGGATGCACATCTCGCACGCCAAATCGCTGTCCTCAAGGCCAGTCGAACCCTGGCGGAACACCACGACATCGTGATTGCCCCCGAAAACCACCAAGATCTCGACAGCCACGACCTCATCCGCATGTGTGACGAAGTAGGCGGCCGCCACATCGGCGTCACGCTCGATGCCGTCAATCCGTTGGCCGTCGCCGAAGAGCCCATCGCCTTTGCCCGCGCACTCGGATCCCGCATCGTCAATGTGCACCTCAAGGACTACACCATCCATTTGACCAGCGAGGGCTATCGCTTGGTGCGCTGTGCCCTCGGCCACGGCGTGCTCGACGTGCCCGCTCTGTTTGCGGTGTTGGCCGAGGTTGCCCCGCGGGCGACCTGCAATATCGAACTCGCTGCCATCAATGCCCGCCACATCCGCGTCTGGACTCCCGAGTGGTGGCACGGCTACCCGCGTCCCTACAGCCCTGCGACGCTCCAACCGTTGTTGGCATACCTTGCACAGCACGTCAGCAGTGCCGCCGTCGACTGGCGGACGCCGTGGGAGCAGGGTGCTGATGCGGTTTCGCTCGGTGCCTACGAAGAAAGCCAGTGTGCCCAGAGCGTTGTCTACTTGCGTTCGCTGATGCCACACCACACAGGGGGTCGTTGATGACAGCAGTCACACCGTTGAATTTGTTCAAGCTCGATGGCAAAACCGCCCTGATTACCGGCGCTTCCGGTGGGCTTGGTGAAGTGTTTGCGCATACGCTGGCCGCTGCCGGTGCCGATATCATCCTGGTCGGACGACGGCTCGACCCACTCGAGGCGATGGCCACCACCCTGCGTGCGCTCTACGGGCGTACGATTACCACATACGCGGCCGATGTGACCGATGTGGCACAAATCGACGCCATGGTGCAGGCCGTAGGCACCGTGGACATCCTCATCAACAGCGCTGGCATCAACCTCCGCAAACCTGCCGTCGTATACCCCATCGACAAGTGGGACGAGCTGATGAAGGTCAACTTGTCGGCACCGTTCTACATGGCGCGCGCGTTCGCCCCGCAGATGATTTCCCGACGTTGGGGGCGCATTATCAACATCAGCTCGATGCTGGGTACGGTCGGGTTAGCCGAACGCGCACCCTACACCGCCACCAAAGGCGGCCTGATTCAACTGACACGGACCTTGGCACTCGAGTGGGCGAGTAGTGGTGTCACGGTCAATGCATTATGCCCGGGACCGTTTGCCACGGACATGAATATTCCCATCATGAACAACCCAGCAGCCTATCAATGGTTCATCGATCGCTTACCCATCGGGCGGTGGGGGGATTTGCAGGATCTGCAGGGGCCGATTTTGTTTTTGTCTTCGGATGCATCTGCATTCATGACCGGCGCTTCGATGGTCGTCGACGGCGGTTGGACCGCACAGTAAAGAGCGGCGCACTGCGCCATCAGGAGGCATATATGGCACAAGGTTACCGGGTTGTGATGCCCAAAGAATACAGCGTCGAAATCCAAGAATTCCGCATCCCCGATGTCGGCCCCGACCAAGTGTTGGTGCAGACCGAAGCCTCCGGCATCAGTGCGGGCACCGAGTTGGCGATATACACGGGTATTCATCAGTGGCTCAAAGACCCCACCAATACCTGGGCCAAGTTCCCCTTTGTGCCTGGCTATAGTTCCGTCGGTCGCATCATCGCAGTCGGCAAAAACGTCACCCGCTTTCGCGAAGGACAGCGCGTCTTTGGTCCTGGCCGGCACGAAAGCCACGCGGTCATTGACGTCCATGCCGAGACCGAACTGTTCCCCATTGCAGACCACGTGCCGGCCCCACAGGCGGCCATGCTTTCGCTGGCGCGCTTCCCATTCACCGCATTGGTCCAATCGCAGCGCATCTTGGGCCAGGCAGTGGTCATCCTCGGCATGGGGATGATTGGCCAAATCGCCACGCGTCTCTTTGCTGCCTCGGGCGCATACCCCATCATCGGGGTCGACAGCTTTGCCCAGCGCCGCAAATGGGCCGAGCAGGTCTATGGCGTGCGCACCATCGATCCGACTGGCGACGCCCCCGCACAACTCCAGGCACTGTTGGGTCGCAAAGCAGACATCGTCGTCGATGCAACCGGGGTACCGGCTGCACTGCAGGACGCGCTCAAACTCGTCGCTGATGGCGGTCAAGTCGTCTTGGTGGGCAGCCCGCGCGGGATTATTCAAAACTTCGATTCGTACTGGGATCTGCATGGTCGATCGGTCCCCGT
>QWQY01000125.1 GCA_003670675.1 Chloroflexota bacterium | reverse complement strand
GTTGGCCGCCCCCATCGACGACGACGTTGCTTCGTCGATCGTTGCCCAGTTGTTGTACCTGCAGCACCAGGATTCGAAGCGTGACATCTGGTTCTACATCAACAGCCCGGGCGGTAGTGTCCGTGATGGCTTGGCCATCTACGACACCATGCACATCATCAACCCCGACGTCAACACGGTCTGTGTGGGACGTGCGGGCAGCATGGCCACGATTCTGTTGGCTGGTGGCACCAAGGGCAAGCGCTACGCATTGCCGCACTCGACCATCCACTTCCACCCAGCCGGTGGTGGTGCACAGGGCTATGCCCCCGATGTCGAGCGTATGGTCCAAGAGTTGTTGCGCCTGCAGACGGTAGGCAATGGGTTGTTGTCGGCCGATACGGGTCGCACCCCCGAAGAAATCACGCGCGACTTCTCACGCGATAAGTTCATGACCCCCACCGAGGCCAAGGATTACGGCTTCATCGACCATATTCTCGACGTCCCAGCCCGCGGATAATTCCACTCCGGTCGTTGCGGAGTGCTGTTGACAAGGAGCCACCCACATGGGATTACTCACCGGCAAACGGGCCCTCATCATGGGCCTCGCCAATGACAACTCGATTGCCTGGGGCATTTCGAAGGCCTTCCACGCCGAAGGAGCGGAGCTGTGCTTCACCTACGTCGGCGATGCCATCGAAAAGCGCGTGCGTCCCTTGGCAGCAAGCCTGGGCGTCGATTTCATCGAGCCCTGCAATGTGGACAACGATGCCGACATCGACAATCTGATGGTCGCCATCAAAAACCGCTGGGGCACGTTCGACATCATCATCCACGCCATCGGGTTCGCCAAAAAAGAAGAGCTCGCTGGTGATTACCTCAATGTCACCCGTGAAGGCTTCCGCATTGCGATGGACATCAGCGTCTATTCGTTGACTGCCGTCGTCAAAGCCGCCCGCCCGTTGCTCAACAATGGTGGTTCCGTGCTCACCCTGACCTACCACGGCTCGCAGCAGGTCGCTCAGAACTACAACGTCATGGGCGTCGCCAAAGCAGCCCTCGAGGCCAGCGTGCGCTATCTGGCCAGCGACCTCGGTCCCGACAACATCCGCTGCAACGCCATCAGTGCTGGTCCGATCCGCACCTTGGCAGCCAGCGGCATTTCGGGCTTCAAGGATCTGCTCAAAAACTTCCCCGACGTTGCTCCGTTGCGCCGCTTGGTCACCCAAGAAGACGTCGGCAACATGGCCATGTTCCTCTGTAGTGACCTGGCATCGGCCACCACCGGCGAGATTATCTACGTCGACGCCGGCTTCCGCAACGTCAGCGTCAAAATCTAGGTCCTACACAAAACCGCCCGCAGTGCACAAGCACTGCGGGCGGTTTGTTTTGGGGCGACGCTCAGTGGCCGTCTGGCAACGTATCGGAGCTCACCAGTTTGTGATAGACCCAGCGCAGCATGTACTGCATGACGGACATGAATGGGATGGCCAAAAAGAGGCCGAGGATGCCGCCGATTTCGGCACCGGCGAGGATAGCAGCGATAACCAAAATCGGGTGGAGATGCACCGCTGGACCGACGACAGCCGGGATGATGACATAGTCCTCGAACATCCGGAGCGAGAAGTACACTGCACCAATCACCGCCGCGACCATAAAGACGGTATCGCCGAACGGTAATGGGCTCTGAAAGACTGCCATGATGATGGCAAAGGCCGCGGCAGACCATGGCCCGATAATGGGCAGTATCTCGACCACACCGCTGACAATCCCGATGAGCAACGCATAGCGTACCCCGAGCAACCACAAGGCAATCGTGGTCAGGACTGCCATGATGGGGATGAGCAGCAGCGTCCCGCGGATGTAGCCACGGAGGATACCGTTGATGTGACCACCAACATAGCGGACCTCTGCTTGATGGATTTTGGGGACGAGATTGACCAGTGTCCGGGCAACCTGCTTGCCGTTCATCATGAGGAAGAAACTCGTGATGAGGAAAGCCAGCAGATGCAAGAACCCATGTATTGCGCCGACGACCAACGACGGCAAGCTCGCAGGGATCGCCATCACCCGTTCGGTGAGCAACTCTTTGACGTGTGCCCCAACGGGGATGGTAGTCCCCGCCACCACCAGCGACCAGGTGTCGATGACGGCCAATGCATTGGGCAAATCGGCACGCAAGCTCTGGTATTGTGAGGTTACGATGGGACCGAGCTGCGCGACGATAATCGCACCCACTGCGGCCATGATGAGATACAGCAGGGTCGTCGCTAGCATGCGCGATTGACGGGTATAGGGGGCGAAGAAATCCACAATCGGCGCGAAGATATACGCGAACACGGCAGCACCAAAAAACACCAGTGCGACATCGTGTACTGCGGTGTAGAGGACGTAGGCCAACGCAATCGTGATGCCGGCTGCGAGCCACTTCATCGTTGAGCTAAAGACGATACTCGGGCGGGGTGAATCCATGGCAGCCTCGCATCAGTACGCAGGCGTCAAATCTCGACGCGCTGTGGGAAGAGGAACAGAGCCGCCTCGTGCGTTATGTGGTTCAGCTCCGATTACGTGCAATGGGGATGCGTGTCTCGAGTTGATCCATATTGTTGTCGGTTTGGGTGACACTGATGGCTATTGCCTCGGCGTCGATGCCTGGCACATAGCGCCGGATCACCTCGCAGAGCTCTGCCTTCATGCGGTTCATCATGTCGGGGGTCAACTTGACCCGATCCGACACCAGTACACTCAACAGACGATTTCGGGCGGCTTCGGCAGACCCTTTATTGCGTCCAAAGAATCCCATAGCGGACTCCTTTCGTACGATATGCTCAGCGTTTGCCTTGGAACATGCCCGACAGACGCTCCATCAATGACGGATTGTCCTCAATGGGGTCAATTTTGATCGATTCGCCGGTGATTCGGCGGGCGATATCCATGTAGTATTTGCCGGTCTTGGAGTTCTTGTCGAGCACGAGCACTTCGCCACGATTGGTCGCCGTGATAACCGCTTCGTCGTCAGGGATGATGCCGATGAGGTCTATGGCCAAGATCTGGAGAAGGTCTTCGACCGACATCATTTCGCCAGAACGCACCATCTTGGGGCGTAGCCGATTGATGATGAGCCGTGGATGCCCTTTGCCGGCAGCCTCGCACAGACCGATGATCCGGTCTGCATCGCGTACAGCCGACACTTCTGGGGTCGTCACAATAATGACATCATCTGCGCCGGCAATGGCATTCTTGAAGCCACTCTCGATCCCGGCGGGGCTGTCGATGATGACGTAATCTGCTTCGCTCCGCAGTTGATCGACGAGCTCGATCATTTCGTCCTGCGAGACGGCATCTTTGTCTTTGGTTTGGGCTGCTGGCAACAGATACAACTCGCCGTTGTGTTTGTCTTTGATGAGGGCCTGGCGCAAGCGACAGTTTCCTTCGATGACGTCGACGAGGTCGTAGACGATACGATTTTCGAGTCCCAACACAACATCGAGGTTGCGCAGACCGATATCGGCATCGACGACGATGACTTTTTTGCCGAGCATAGCCAACGCGGTGCCCAGATTGGCGGTAGATGTGGTTTTGCCGACTCCGCCTTTGCCCGAGGTAATGGTAATGACTTTCGCCATGATGCGTGCTCCCGTTTGTGTCTATGCGTCGATTAGCGTCGATACTCGTGCCATGCGTGCACGGCGATATGGGTGTCTTCGATACAGGCTATTTCGGGGATTTTTTGGCCCTGGTCCTCAGGCGCGCGGGCCCGCAAATCGGCGATACGCAACTGCGTAGCCGACAACTCGATGGCACAAATGACGGCACTGCGATCGCCCATTGCCCCAGCGTGAACAACGCCGCGTACCCTCCCAAAGACCATCACACTGCCCGATGCAATGACCTCGGCACCGGCGTTGACATCACCGAGCAGCAATACATCACCGTGATGACGGACGATTTGGCCGGAGCGTACATTGCGGGTCATTACGGTGCTCGTCTGTTCGACTTCGACCGTCGTGCTTTTGGGCATGGGCGGTTTGGCGATGAACCCCATCGTGCGCGCCTCGGCACGGACGGTCCGAGACTCGGACAGGATGTCGACTGGTTCGGTTTGGTAGTTGCGCATCACGTTGTGGAGTTCGTCGAGTGCTTGTGGGCTGAGCTCGCGGTGCCCCAAATCGAGCGAAAGCTTCATCCCCTGCAACAACGCCGCACCATCGGTCAGCTGCTTCTGGAGGGCCACGAATGCATCGGTCCACTCACAGGTATCGAGAATGTGCAGACGTAATCCGCCGCGTGCGCCTTTTATGGTGATGTACTCGGTCATGGGAACTCGCAGGTGTGTGTGGTGTTTTGTCTATTATATATCACTGCGCTGGTATTGTTCTACATTCATGATGCATGCTGCACCGGCGGAGTATGTTATCATTGTTGCAATGAGTTTTTCAAAGAGGTTGTTATGGTCCGGATGCGTCGTTTTTTTGTACTGCTGTTGACTGTTGCAATGGTCACAAGTTGTGGGCTCTTTGGCGATGACACGCTTCATATCGCAGATGTCACCAAAGACATCGACACATACGTCGGCAAAGACATCACCATCGCCGGCGCATATCTCTCCAAAACCGGCGCAGAACCCGTCTCGATTATGGCTGCGGGCGTGAGTACCCTCGATAATGGGCTCGACGCACAGCCCCTCGGCGATGCCATTTGGGTCGACAATATCGGTGAAGACGTCACCATGAATTTGCATCGTCCCGGCGACGCAGTCTATGGGTTCGTCAAACTCACGGGTCGCATCGAAGCTGGCGCATATGGTGCCGGCGGGGTCTACAAACATCGCATTGCAGTCACCAAATCAGAAATCATTGAACAAATCAAACGTGTCGAATCACGCGTTGCCAACGAAAGCCTCGGCGAGGGCAAGGTGTCGATTTTCGAGCTGGCTGACAACGGGGCAGCATACTCTGGTCAGACAGTCACGACGCAGGGGTATTACTTCTGGAACTCGGTGATATATGTGTTGGCAGAGGGTGTTGCAGTCGAAGAAGATGGATCGAGCCCGCAACCCATCGGCAAAATCATCTGGATGGAAGGGTTCCCACCTGACCAATCAGCCCAATTGACGGTCGGCCCAAACAACAGTTTTGTCTGGGGCAAAGTCGAAGTCACGGGCAACTTCCAGAGTGGTGGCCAGTTCGGTCGTGACGGCGCCTACTCCGCCATCTTCAATGTGACGGCCGCCAAGCCTATCAAGTAATCCGCCATGGCGCGCTACGCGATCGATTATCTCCGCGAAGCAGACCTCGACGCCGTCCATGCCATCGACGTCAGCAGTTTTTCGATGCCGTGGTCGATTGATACCTACCGCCAAGAACTCCGCGCACCACAGCTTTGCCGCTATGTGGTTGCGCGGTTTCTTGTGGCCGATGCTACCCCGCCCCCCACACCGCGCACGTCATTGCGCACCCGACTGCTGGGCATGTTTGGACAGCCGGACCGCACAACGGAACTAGCCTCTGGCACGATTATCGGCTATGCAGGGATCATGCGCACGCCGACGGACGGGCACATCACCACGCTTGCGGTGGTGCCCGAGCACCGGCGCCACGGTGTCGGTGAGCTGTTATTGCTGGCGCTCATCGAACAAGCATACGACCTCGGCGTGCGACGACTCGCACTCGAAGTACGCGCCACAAACACCCCAGCACAAACGCTCTATACCAAATACGGGTTCGTCGCCACACACACGGTGCCAGAGTACTATCGTGACAACCGCGAGTCAGCAGTGGTGATGGTCATTCCCGACATCTCCACTATTGCATTTCGCGAGCAGACCAAAGCGCACAGCGACGCACTGTATCAGCGTTTGATGCACAAAAAACCCCATACGTAGTGGTATCGCCACTGCGTACGGGGAGTGTTGATTGGGTTTAGATTTCGGTGACGATGGGGAGCACCACTGGGCGACGTTTGGTCTGTTCATACAGGAAATCGCCGACAGCGTCTTTGATT